>NZ_JAWOVM010000019.1:0-67225 GCF_033339895.1 Vibrio sp. 1751 | reverse complement strand
ACAGGCGCATTCCCGCAACTGCTGGCCGCCTACGAGCACAAGGAACGCTTTTACGGCATCTGGGACGCCACCACACGACCCCAGGCAGAAACCGCCCTGGACGACTGGATAGCCACCATTCCGAAGGGCCAGAAGGAAGTCTGGAGCGATCTGGTCAGGGCTGTGGGTAACTGGCGCGAAGAGATCATGACCTACTTCGAGACGGACATGCCCGTCACCAATGCTTACACGGAGTCCATCAACCGACTGGCCAAGGACAAGAACCGTGAAGGGCGAGGTTACTCCTTCGAGGTGATGCGGGCACGAATGCTCTACACTACGAAGCACAAGAAGAAGGCTCCGACTGCGAAGGTCTCTCCGTTCTACAAGAAAACCATCGGTTACGGACTGCCGGACTTCGCAGAGGAACTCAACTACGGGGTCGATCTATCAACCATCTGAGGGTGGTATCAGGTTGGTGGGGTGAAGGTGCCCCATCAACCATTAAATCCGTATACCCTTTCTTTATAGCGTTATTCGCTATACCTGCAATTGCAGAACACCCCACATCGTTCAGTCAGGCAAAACGATTTGCCCGAGAAATTTACCAAGACAACCAGAGTACGTTTTACTGTGGATGTAGCTATAGCAATGATGGTGCGATTGATGCTGCATCTTGCGGATATGAACCAAGAAAGCAACCGAAACGAGGTGAACGCTTAGAGTGGGAACATGTAGTCTCAGCTTGGGAAATTGGCCATCAACGCCAATGCTGGCAAAATGGTGGTCGTCGGAACTGCGAAAAGAATGATCCTGAGTTTTCTAAAATGGTTTCGGATCTCCATAACCTCGTACCATCTGTAGGAGAGCTCAATGGGGATAGGTCAAATTTTCGATTTGGCATGATTCCGAATGAACCAAGATCCTATGGTCAATGTGATTTCGAAGTTGATTTCAAAGACCGTCGAGCAGAACCACCAGCTAACCGTCAGGGTGATATTGCTAGAATTTATTTCTACATGCGAGATCAATACGGCCTAAGACTCAGTAGGCAACAAACTCAGCTATTTGAAGCTTGGTCAAGAATGGACCCTGTTGACGAATGGGAAAAAGTGCGTGATTTTAAGATTAAAACTATTCAAGGTAACTCTAACTGCCATGTGTCAAATAGCTGTTAATTGAAACTAGCTGAGACAAACTTGTTGGACAAGGTTCTTTTAGCGAAAATCAGATTAACATTACTAAAATTAATCTGATAGTCGGCAACTGCCAAAGTGGACGTTCGGATCTGACTCGCTTTTGAACCATCATCAGCTTTGTCGAATTAAGTCGAATTTTCAATCAATCGTAATTCCCCCAAATTTCTCTCGTATAGCGTCGTTAATATCTATGCATTTAATAAATTGTCAGAAAGGAACCCTAAGTCACTTTGGAAAGTACCCGTTTATCGAAATTAGCGTAATAGCCTATTGATTCGCACACCACTAATAGTTCACGCCACTCATCGCTTTGGAAAAAATGCGCCATAGAAAGTTAATCTTATTCGTATTGTTAAGCATCTATTTGGCGCTAATTTGGCTGGTAAATTAATCTCTGTTTTGCCATTCTTCAACGATTGGCTGCCAGTTTACTTCACGAGGCTCACCTGTGGAGTTAGACCATACGTCCCAAAAGTCAGGATCATCAGACTGAGGCCTTTGCTCTTCACTAAGTTCTTTCATTCGAACTAACACCGGTAGTTCTGAAGCCCATCCGAGTAAAATTGCATGTCGAGATGGTAGCGATGGTAGCTCTCTTAATAGCCCCCTCATGTTATCGGGAACAAGCCTATGAACTTGTTCTTGGTCTCTATCATTGCTAATTCTGTGCAGTAAAAAAGTATTACATTGAGAAAGAACAGTAGGAGATAACTCAGAAGGTCGTTGGGATGATACTACTAGTCCCAAACCAAATTTACGCCCTTCGCGAGCGATTTTTTCAAATACTTTACAGCACACATCAGAAACTGATTGACTCTCACTTTCTTCTTTGTATCGTTTGATAAATGTATGAGCTTCCTCTGCAACCATTACTGTTGGTAATGGTTTTCCATTCATCTTCCGATATCGTTGAAGAGCTTCAAAAGTCACTCTAGAGATTACTGCTGTTACAAGATGGATAATTTCATTGGGAACTAGTGATAGGTCGATAACAGTGATAGCACCATGAGTATCCTTCCCAAGAAAAGTATCTAGCCAATCAGTTAAACTTATTGGTTCCTCAGAATCTTTAGTAACTGCACTAATTCGGGTGTCACCTAGCATTGTGCGAATTCGAGTCAAAAGAAATTCCATGAACTGCTCAGTTCCCGTTTCTTGTGCTAAAGCTTCGAGATAGGCGACGAAGTCATCACCTTCAAAGCGAATAGGCGTATCTTCACTTTTCGGGAGAAGTTCTTGTTCATCACCACCAAGTGCAACATGAGCTTCTTTTAACTCAGAAATCAACTTATCAGTATCACTGACTTCAGGCTTAGCAGGCCACTGTGCTCCTCTTCTGGAAGATAGGTAAGTATTTATCGTGCTTATTACACTATTGAAAGGTTGGTTGTGGATTTTTTCGTTTAATGTTATGAGGCTAGTTTCCCATGACGTTAAACTTTCAACTAAGCCTTTGGCATGACCACCATTCACATATATCTGCCCTTGACTTGCTAGTTGCCTTATTGAAACTAAAAGTATTCCGCAAAAATGTTTTGCTTGAATTGTCACATCATCTTCTGACAACACATCATTTCTCATCGCCCTCAAAGCTCGTCGTAGTAATGGGAGTTGAACTTTTGAACTTGCCTGAGTGAACGCCCCCCATTCTGAACTGTTCCATAGCCATGATGGTACTTTAAGTTCTAACTCACCATAATCAGAGTTAGCCTCTACGCGCAATAAATTCCCCTTATATTTTGACTTTGGACCAAATGCTCGGCTGTACTCCCCGTTAGGATCAAGTATTATAAATCGAGCGTTCGGAGTTTGGCCCTGTTGTAAAACTGCGTCCAGTGACCATTGAATTAGTCCCGCCACAGAGCAAGATTTACCACTACCTGTGTTGCCTAAAACAGCTATATGTCGCCCAAAAAGCTTATCGGGGTCGATTTTTATTTCTGCATTGTTAGCTAGAGGACTATCTCCTATTTTAACCCTTCTGTTTTCACCTGATTCGATTATTGAGTTTAATTGTTGGTCAGTAGGTAAAAGCACTGAATCACCAACTGAAGGAAATGCATCTGTTCCTCTGGTGAATTTGAAACCATCGTTTTTTCTATCGCTTCTCAATGTACCAACGGGGTTGATACTGAGCTTTTTTAGAGGAAAAGGTAAGTCTATCAAGCCAAAATCTTGCAAGCCTCTTCTTTTGGGGTATGGCGAGTGTTCTACTGCGATCCACTCAACTTGACCAACTAGAAATCCATCATCACTGTTTATAAGCACATAACTGTTGATTCGAGGAAAGTTGCGAGGTGAGCCTCCTTGAAGAGAGACTGAGTCTGGGGAATCAATTTCTAAGGAAACTCTAATTTCACTAGGCGATACAAAACCAACGGTTCCGATTCGTAACTGTTCCAGTCTTTCTATAGGCAAGTAACTCATGATGTTACCTCGGTGGTAGTTGCATTACCTGAGTGTTCTGACTGGATAAAGCCTCGCTGTTTTAGTAATTCGGCCATCTTTATTGATGCTTTATCTATGGCTGGTTTAGGTAGATAGTTATCAACCAAAGTTTTTAGATCCCCCAAATGGTCACCCATTAGTAAAGTGATTTGAGCTTTTCTTCCACTTTTACCAATGAAGTTCATAATTCTTTCTAGCGGATCTCCGAAAGCAATGATGACTAGATGGGTAGATGGAACGGTAAGCATATCTTCAATTACTCTGTTTATATGCTCATCACCAAAGCTATAGCCATACGTGACTAATGTACTGTTTGGACGGCTAGTCGCTGCTGCTAAGTCTCTAAATAACTCTACATAGGGGTACTCAGCGGTTTCTCTATCTTTGACTGAATTAGGGTAAATCATAAGTTGTTCATAACTATCGCTTTCGTGCCCCTCTGCTTCTAGAAACGGTTCAACAGAGCGAGCTCCAAAAGGTAGGCCAAAGCGCCTAATCGCACCATCTTGTTCGTGCCAATCTAGAGAACCGTGAAGTTTGGTAAAACGTGCCACTCCTTCCAAATATCTTGGTTCACCACGTATTCCCGGAGGGTTATAGTGATAATCAACTTCTAATCTTGAGGATCTAAAAACGGGAGCAATACTTCCAACAAAACGGTCTATGAGTCTTAAACCAGCAAGTTCAGCACCAACCTCGATAATTCGGTCATAGTTCGTTGTAAAAATATGCAATCTGTCGCGTGTAGCGGTTCTACTTGCAAAGCTCATTAAGAAACTCACAAGATAATTGAAAGTTTCCTCTTTTCGTTTTTTTTCAGCACTTTTAATTAAGTGTTCTCCTGTACTGACAGATTTTGAAAACTCACCTAGACATCGAGACAATTCCCCCTTAATTGCAGCTAAATCAGCTTTTAGGTCTCTATAGGCTGCATATGGAGCCGGGGGGTTTTCAGGTTGCGGGCTATCCAACACTGTTAAAATTTCAAGACCTTTGATAAGTTCATTAATAGCTCTAATTTGATCTTCTATATTTCCTTGTGCGCGACCAGCCGATTTGGCAGCTTTTGTAGCGAATTCATTTATTTCGCTTTGACAGACCGCTAGATCACTGATCCACCCCATTCCAACGGGTGGCACGCCTGTAGCCGACATTTGAATAGACGTACTTAAACCCGCACCGATCAATAGATTTAAATGTTCGGATTGAAAAAGTGCTGTTAACCAAGGCTCAATATTTTGGCGTAATTTCTCTATTGATATTTTAGAACCCTGTTCTCCCCATGAAGTATTCGTTGATAGGATAAAAGGATAAGAATCACTTTGCTCATTGGAGTTTGGTGTTAGCTCAATAATATCAGGAACACTGCCAACTTTAATTTGCTGAATAGTCATAAATACACTTCTCATATTTGTGTGAAAGATATAGCGTTGGGGACACAAACGTCTGCCATGAATATTTACAACTTAAGCCGTTGGCATTGAATCATCCGTCACAACTATCTGAAATCCTTAGTACATCTTCAATCTCGACACCAAGGTGTTCAATCGTGCTTTCGAGCTTAGCATGACATTTTACAATACAGAACGTTTGCATACATATTTGAGGTATCCAAGCCCAAATATGTATGAATTAAAAATGAAGATATTGAGAAAAGTGGCTTAGCTGGGTTGGTCGATTTTGGTTGGCCACGTCAGTTCCTCGCTCATAGCTATCTGTCCGATGTCCAACTCTATTTATCGAAACTACTACAAACACATTTTTGCAAATTTGTCGCAGTTACATAAATGCATATTGATTATTTTTTCTGCTCCATTAGTCCTGCAAAACGGGGCTAACGGAGCAATTTATTCTAATTGTTCCCCGAGACTTCTTCCGTTGCCTCCTGGCGAAGTTTCTGGGCATCCATTCCGTTTAGCCGTTCAATGGCTCTATCTGCGGCACTCTGACGATTTCCATCAACGTTTAGCGTACTTCCTGAGCCTGTGAGTCGTTCCAGATCCAGTGACGGTACTTCGGGTAGGTTGCCTGTTATCGACAAGATACCTATCCATTCATCGAGATTGACTTGGCTCCAATCTACCTGGTTTAACTGACTCGCGGTCAAACCTTCACAGTTTGGTGACTTGGCACTGCCCCAACCAAGGCCCAATTGAGGGCGTACTTGTTCTTGAATGATCCGTGAAAGTGGCGAAGTAAAACAGCAATATGACTGCCGTTTTTCAACACAGGCACCTAAGAACTTAGACTTGCAGTAAGAGCCTACATAGTGGCAACTCTTCAATACCCGCTTGGCGTTCATTTCAAACTCGCTCTGCTCACATTTCCAGATAAGCTGAATGAGGATCATAGTGACTGAATAAATCATGTAGGCCGTCATAACCGTACTCAGAACCGCGCCCGCAGCGCCCCCCAGGGCAAAGTTACCACCCGAAACGACACCATCGGCTCCAACCGCACCACCAACGTTACTAAACAGTGCCGATTGCGCCCCCGAACCAAACGTAGAGCCTACCCACTCAGCCGTTTTGTTGGTCAACACCTGCATAAAGCCAGTCGCAGCTTGCTCCGCTCCCGCGCCAGCAGCCGTTGATGGCCCAGCCCCCATGAGAGAGTCCCATGCAGACACAAAAGGCTCTTTAACCGCACTCCAGGTACTGGTGATTGGTTCCCTGAGCGTATTCCACGAACCATAGATTGCCGAAGACGGATTCATGGCCATGACTGCCGTATCAAGCTTGTTGACCGCAACTATCATCGTGATGTAATCCGATAGCGACACGCCACTTGGCTTTTCACAGCAATCCACTATGCCGCCAACGGCTTTTTTGCACTGGCCAGCATTACCTTTAAAGACCGTACACTCGACGTTATCTTGGCCATCAGCTCCTGTGCATGACATATCATTGGTCATAAACTGCGCCGCATTAAGCATCGCAGCGGCCTCTGCAAAGTTAGCCTGCTTGATTGACTCTGGCTCTAAACAATCTGTGCCCATACAGCGAACTGGCCCCTCACAGTTGTATTGAGTTTCCATTCGAGCGTTTTGCACTTCAACGCTTTGTCCGCAGTCATACACCAAACTTTGGATATAACAGAAGCCTTCATGACCAGCCCCGCCCTCAGTACATTCGGTTCTGACGTACTGGCAGGCCGGATTTTGCTCTAGCGCGGCACACGTATTGGTGGTCGTGTTTTGTCCGTTATTGACGATGGTTTGTGTATTACCATTGGCATCTACCCAGCTATCTGAGCTGCCCATGTTGAACTCTGGGTGAGCAGTCGAGGCATTATAGGTCGCTTTTGCCCTCCAGCATGAGAGCCCCAGTCCATCAGAGCTGCCACGACTGGTTAAATGAGCAGGAGACGAAACAACAGCCGGATAAAGACTTCCAAGCTTCGCCAACTCGCTACTACCAACCGTTAACCCGTCGATTCGTTTTGTGCCCGTATCCAAACACTGCCACTGCACCGCAGTAAACTGATCCGTTTGCATCAAGCATTGGTCTATGCCCGGATCACTTGATTGATGAACAACGTCTTGCTCTAAGTACTTGCCGGAGAAGGTCAAGGAAGCACTCAGTTTCGCAGGAGCCAAACACTTCTGAACTTCTCGGCTGCAAGTGTCGAAATCGACTTTGTTCCAGCCGGAATCGCATCTGGAACGAGTGACCTCCTGGGGTTCATGCCACGAAATAATCGAACCATTGACGACTTTACACAATGAGCCAACCAAGGTTCCTTTTGGACAGGTCATTTCAGGGTATTTAATGGACGGTTTCGTCTCAGTCACCGTCTCCTTATTGCCCGTCAATGAGAGTGTCGTTTTCCAGCCATTTGCCTTGGATGGCGACTCGGTGATTTTTATCTCAGTATTTTGATTATCAAAAATCCTCAGCGTAGCGTTTCCAGTTTGCATAGTACTGCTGTGCTGTGGAACAAAACTGAGCGTTTCGGAGCTAAAGCAACCACGCTCAATGGACCAGCTTTGTTGATGGGTTTCAGCGGATACACGTCGCTCTAACTGACACTGAGTAAGCGTGCTGATCTTCTCGCACACCTGGTAATCGGGTACATGCTTGGTTTCAGTAAATGGCGTGATCGTCTGAGTAGGCTCACAGGCTTCAAAACTACTCGGCATAAGATTGGATACCACACACTTTGGATCGCTGGTTTGCAATCCACAGTCATAGGTATCGGTAAAACGAATGCATTCACCTTTATCATTGGTTTCGGCACATTCTGACGACATGAATCCACAGGAAGGATTCGCTTCAAGCACTTGGCAGGCCTGATTTTCAATCCCCTTATAGCTTTCGTCATCCACACTGACTTGTATACGCCGACACAAAGGCGATATGCCCGCCACAGGGCTTGGGGCAAAGTAGGATTCACAAACTGAAACACCATTGACCACCGTACATCCGTTGGTTGAAGACGGCTGATCCGTGCATTGAATGCTGTAGTCTGAAAACTTCGTCGGGATATCCGCTGCTTGTTCGATACAGGATTGTGGCGACCAACTATCATTCATCACCACCTTGGTTGGATCAAAGCGCACCTTGATGCGTGCATACCCCTCACCACTACCAGTAACCGATACGCGAATTTTTACCGGCACTTCTAAACCTGGTTCTACCGCTTTTAGCTTAGCAGTGAGATCGGTATTTGGATTGCGCTCCCAACTGGTACTGAGCTCGCAGCGGCCAGCCGTTTCTGGTGGAAAGTTATTGTTCGGCCCAGACCAGACTTTCTGATCGCCAAGCCAAACTTGCATGTAGTCATCCCATTTGGCGTACTCAAGAACGGCTGAGGTAATCGCATCGGGGTTCACGACTTTGAGTGTGATGGCCTGTTCAAACACTTTACAACGGCCACTCCAGTAGTTGTCGCCAATTCGTCCAATCCAAACTTCAAGACATCCCTCACCACAAGAGCGAAGGTTCATTGGTCCTGAAACATGCTCAATAATGCCTGCCGTGTAATCGTGAGTAATAGTGCAGCTGTTAACCGCTGTATTGAGTCTGTCACATTGCTGGTAGTTTGGGCTTCCTTCACCTTGAGACTCACAACCTGGGAAGCTTTGCGTCAATAGATTAGGGTCAGTTTGAACCGCATCAGTTAATGCCCAAAGGGGATCATTGACCATATCTGGCCGAGACCTGTCTTTGATTTGTTGTAGCGAACGAAATGCCTCACCCGTAGCGCCACTTTCGGATACCATGCTCTCTTGGCGCTGCGTCCCCAATTGATTCATGCTGGCATCAGAGCCATAAACGCCTGTTAAGACATCCAATGAGCCCTGATCCATACCTGGGAAAAGCTCTTGCAAGTTAATGGACTCATTACCACTGCCATTCGGCACCGACAATGTATTGCCATTGAGTGCGGGCATCGTCCAGTTTTGCAGCAATTGCTTACCTTCTTGTTGTCCGCTTAGGCCGGATTGGCGCTGTACATCAGCGGCCACACCATGTAAGGGCAAGCACGCCATAGTGATAGATAAAATACCCGCTAACACTCGGGTAAAAAATGTTGGTTTCATAGTTAACCTCCCGAGTTACAGCAGTCTTGCCAGCGCCACAAAATGTAGAGCGCATCTTCTCCGGCACCGGGGATCGTTCGCCACTCTCCCCATTTCATGGTGCTTTCACCGATGACATGCGCACTTTCAGTTTCTGGTACAGGGAAGAACATACTCATCTTGTATTGGGATTTCGGCAGCATGGGTTCGATAACAGGTCGGCATAGCGCACTGTTCCCCATTGTTCGTCTTGCAAGACCACGCCTGTGTTGAGCCGCGATTGCACGCGCCGCTAAATGGCTGGTGTTTTCTGCTAATGAACCAAAGGCTAAGGTGTGGCCAGATAACGGATAGAGATGGCCCCAACTGCCAGCACACCAAAACAACTGATCGATGGGTTTACCAAGCGTTGATGAAGCAGCGTCAGCGGTACAAGCAGAGATAGCCAATGGATTAGCAACAGCAGCAGCTTCAGGCTGAGTAAAAAAGGCCAGTTCATCGTTCAGCCATGTTGGGTCCAATTCCGACAAATACATCAAGTCAAAATCCATGTAACCATCGGCATTGCAATTGCCATCCATGAACAAATCGAGCATGACCAAAAGCGGAAAGGCGTAATAATGGTAATGGTAGAAAGCAAGATCACCGGTATCGTATTCACCTTCACCATGACCACCTTGCAATCGCCTATCACCTAACGGTAAGCGAATCCCTCCCAGTGAAGGCGAACAACCTGGCGTTCTGACCAGTTCAATCAAACGCGCTGGCTCCCACATACTGGTAACAATACCTGGCCTTGGCACGCCTAAGTTGTCTTCACATAAGCAAAATGACTTATTTGATGCGCCGCTTGGGACATTGCCAGAGCCAAGAGGAAGACCGGCAACCCGGATAGGAAAAATGCATGACCAGCAAACATCCGTCAGCAACTTGCCGGACAATAACCCCGCGTCTGGGCAAGTCAATTCGGCTTTTGCAGGAATAGAGGCGCTTAGGACAAACATGACAACGAGAGTCCGCATCAGACGATACGTATTATTGAGCTTTTTCATGAACAAGCTCCTTTGCTGGAATTTCTTCTATTTCAAACGCGAGCCCCTTTGCTTGAACAAACGATGGGGTGACTTGCAGATCAAAGCGCTGCTTTAGCGAGGCATTGAGAAGGTAAACCGGACTATCCAATGTCTTTTCGAGCGCATTGAGGCGATTCCAGCCTTGGGCACGGTCGAGCTGCGTGGTGATAAGCGTAATGCGGCGCAGCGTCCTATCTTGCGTCTCAAGCCAATGCGCTACTGCGTCCACTTCTTCAGCGTTCGACGCATTAAACACCACGAGCTGCTGAGTAAATGGCAAGGCTTTGAGCGGGTTAATACGCGTTCCTGCTGGGATCAATGTTCGGCCATTGGCATCCAATAGTGGCCGCTGCATGACGATGGTTGGATCAACCGTTCTTATCCGATACTGCGTGGCTTTGGGTAAGTCAGTGAATGTTTGGCGAGACCAGAAACGCTCAATGGCTTTTTTCTTTAATGCGCCCAGGTCAATCGACTGTAATCGCTGCATCGCCACTTGCATCAAATCCGGTTCTAAAATCGAATGAATCGGACCGCGTTGACCCAATGAACCGGTATTGCCGGTTTCAATTTGGCGTTGCAACCAGTCCTTGCTGTAAACCCCTAGTGCACTTGCAGTCACCTTGTCATCGTCTATGCGAAAAATGGCAGGCACGCTAGTCACCCGCCAGTGCACAAAGGCTTTCGGATCGATTCGAACCTGAGGAACAGGATCAAGCCCCGTCATCAGGGTATGCCAATCACGGATAGCTGCCCCCAAGGTCTTTCCTTCAGGAATTCCCCGAAACAACACAATAGCGCCGGTAGCACTGGCCTCTTTGAAAAGCTGCTTCAGTGACGAATCTCCCAGTGAGGACGACGCAAATATCAACCATTCATCGCTGTGTTTGAGCGACGCAGGTTGTTCAACCGGTGCAAAAGGCTCTATAAATTCAGATGCACCATCCACAGCACTTTGTAAAATGCTGCGGCTCATTTCGACGATCTTTTTGTCCTCGTCAGACAACGGATAAGGCTCTTGTGCCCAGGACACTTGCACCCAAGCCAATGGAGCAACCAACAAAAATAAGAGGCATAGTCTTCTCATCATCCACCTCCTACCAAAGCGGCCAAGCGCGACCGACAATCTGCTCGCGCTTAACGGCATTCCAATAACGGGAGTCGAAACTCGTTGCGGCCTCACCGGAAAACCAATACTCGTTTTCTTGCAGCGTCAATGAGCGGCTAAATTCTGTTTCAGCCACACCAAGACGCTGGGCTAATGCCATGCCGGTAGAGACTTCAGCACCATTCACCAGCACATGCTCAGGCGTCACCTTGACTTCATCCCCTGGCATCCCTGTTAGGCGTTTCAGCATCCGAGTACCGTCGTTATATAACGGAGCGAGTCCTTTTGAGTGGAAGGCATACAGACCATCCTTAACGGGCTCTTTATTCCATAAGTCAATCAGATATACCGTGGTATCAGGAAGGCAGCGCTCTTGCTGGGTATCAATACCTATTCGGTAGCGCATCATGGCATAGGTGCCTACCAAGGCCATGATTAACGCAAGAATGGTCAGCCGGATGAGATATGGCCGCCAAGGCATTCTTTTACGGAGTATCTGCATGAGACACCTCCTTTGAGCCTACTGGCACGAAAACAGAATCATCAGCGCCAACCACCGCTTGGGCATCCAGCACGATAAAACCGGCTGCTTTTAACTTTTCAATTTGCTGATTGGTCTGAAGCAACCTGGATTCGATGTCTTGTTCGCTGGCATTAGGACCCAGTGACAACACCGCATCCCCAAAATCCACGACTGCAATGGGCGTACTTAACGCCAACTGGCTGTGGATGGGTTCGAGTGTTTTCATTAAAAGCCAGCTGGTCATTAAACCGCTACCAGCAATAGACAAAGTAATAGAGGCCATAAATGGCCAAAGCGTGGTCTTATTCATCTAAATCCCGCGAGAAACCCCGTCCTTCTAGGGCGAGGAGGGATAGCGGTTGCTCCGAAGGAGCAAAAACTACCCGATTGGTTAATGTTAATATTTACTTTCACAAAAACAACTGTATTCTTGTGAACTATGAAAGAGATCGCTATTAAACAACGCTTTTACCCAACGACTGAACAGGCTCAATTGCTTGCGCAGACTTTCGGCTGTGTGCGTTTCGTTTATAACGCGATCCTTAAATGGCGTACCGACGCTTTCTACAACGAAAGCAAAAAGGTTAACTACAACACGGCAAGCTCTAAGCTGACCGAACTCAAGAAGCAAACTGAGTTTGAATGGCTTAACAGCGTGTCGTGTGTACCGCTCCAACAATCTTTGCGCCATCAACAAACTGCGTTTAAGAACTTCTTTGAAGGAAGGGCGAAGTATCCAGCCTTTAAGAAGAAGCGCAGCAAGCAAAGCGCAGAATTCACGAAGTCGGCGTTTAAGTTCAAAGATGGCAATATCTACATTGCCAAGTCCAAACAGCCGCTTGATATTCGCTGGTCGCGTGAACTTCCTAGCGAACCAACTACCGTCACTATCTCGAAAGACAGTGCAGGCCGCTACTTCGTGTCTATGCTTTGCCGCTTCGAGCCTAAACCACTGCCTGTTACCAAAAAGACAACGGGTATTGATTTGGGTTTGACCGACCTTGTGATTACCGCTGACGGGTTTAAATCTGGCAATCCCCGCCATACTGCAAAGTACGAGAAGAAATTGGCTCAGGCGCAACGCCGCCTTTCCAAGAAGAAGAAAGGAACTGCCAACTTCCACAAAGCCAGAATCAAAGTTGCTCGCATTCAGGCGAAGATTGCCGACTGCCGCCGCGACTTTACCCACAAACTCACCACTACGTTGATAAACGAAAACCAAGTGATTAGCTGTGAGAGTTTGAGCGTTAAAAACATGGTCAAGAATCCGCGACTTGCTAAGGCCATTGGTGACGCCAATTGGGGCGAAATGGTTAGGCAGCTTGAGTACAAAGCAGAATGGCGCGGCAGAACACTTGTCCAGATTGACAAGTGGTATCCGTCTAGTAAGCGTTGTAATTGCTGTGGTCACGTAGTTGATTCTCTACCGTTACATATAAGGCATTGGACTTGTCCAGCGTGTGAAGCGCGCTTAGACCGTGATACCAATGCCGCTATTAATATCAAAGCCGCTGGGCAAGCGGTGTTAGCTTGTGGAGCGTAAGTAAGTCCCGATTGTTCTAATGAACTTCGGGCATAACGCCTTGAAACAAGAATCCCCTTCCTTTAGGGAGGGGAGCAGTCAAAGCCTCGCTCCTTCAACAACTGAGAGATGGCATCAGCAACAGAAAGGCCTTTGCGCGTTAACTGTTTAATCGCGTTTACATCTTCTGCACGGGACGAGTACAACAGCTTGTGAAACGGATCGACGATAAGGCGGCCAATCCCGGTGCCCATCTCGGTAATAAAGAAAATCTCGGAATAGACACCCGTGACGGTATGAACCGTTTTCAGGTATTCGTAGCCGCCTTCACCTAATGGCAAACGGCCTTCTTTTTTGAGCGCGTTGATGGTTTCGGCTTTTTGGCCAAGCAGGTACATATTGGCCGAGTTTTCAGCGATGGCTTTACCTGTAGGGCTGTCGTATAAATCGTTGACCGACTGCGTTACTGTTACAGCACTGCCGCCATATTTTCGAAATCGACGGTAACCCGTCTCGATAAACTTACCGACATCACCTTGAGTCAGCAGATCCCAGGCTTCGTCAATGAACACAATCTTGCGACGATCCCGCTCACCTAAGTACATCTCCTGTTGGATTTGGTAGATAAGCTGAAGCAACACCACTTGTTGCAGATGCTTACGCCCCTTGAGCTCTTCTAACTCCAGAACGGTGAATCGGTTTTTGAAGCGAATATTGTTGTGACCATTAAAGAAGCGGCCATATTCGCCCTGTGTCGTAAACGGATAGAGCTGCTCACCCACGTCCTGCACACGTCGGTCTTCATGATTTTTTAAAGCCTCTGCCACATCATCAACCAACATGGCACGACCTTTTTTCTCCCACAGTTCACGGGTCTGACGTTTTAGGTTGGCCATCTGAAAATCGGTTAATGACTGCGTAGGTGCGGCCATTGCGGCCAATAACCCAACCAGTACATCCGCTTCTTCGTCATAGTCCTCAACGATTTCAAACGGGTTTAAGCAAATGCCACTGTCCCGCCCGAACTGTAAGAACTCACCATCATAGACTTCACACAGCTTTTCATAAGAGCGGCCAACATCAATTACCCAGCATTGCCCGCCTTCAGATAAGTAGGAGGAGATGATTTCGTTCACCAGGAATGACTTGCCCGATCCCGATTGCGCCGCGATGCAACAGTTGTAATTACTGCCCGAGTCATAAAGGGACACACTCATGATCTGGCCATTGCGGGAAACAAAGTTAATCACTGGCGTGCCCGTGCCTTTCCAATCTGCAAACAAAGGCAACAGTGGGATCACATGTCGTGTCGCCATGGTCTTAAATCGAAACAAGTCGTTCATCGCCTGGCGGTCGGCACCAAATGGCAAGGCATTCAGGAAAATGGGCAAACAGAAGTACTTGTCTTCCATCAGCTCAAACCCGAGTTCTTTGAAATAAGTTCGAGCATTTGAAACAGAGCTGATGGACGCCTCTTCCGTCGGGGAAAACAGCGTTAAGGTCATATTTGCCCGAATAGGACGATCACCTTCTTGCAAGGCTTCAAAAAGAACATCAAACCCCTTTTTCTTGGCTGCCAGCACCGGCACAAACTTGAGCATCGGGCCATAAGCCTGATTGACCGCCCATTGACGCTTCGTCTCTAAACGAGATCGCATCGCCTCGGCTGAAGGAAAGTGAATGGTGACATTTAGCAAAAAGCTGCCGCGTAAGCCGCGACTGCCCGTCATCATATCGCCCGCAAAACTTGCGGCATGACCAAACCAGATCCGCTCAGGCAAGCGCTTAAACGATAAGGTTTTAACTCGGTAATCACCCAGCATCAGACCTTGGCTATCCACCTTGATAGCTCGGTCATAATCCAACACTTGCTCTCGAAGTGGTTTATCTGCCTCACTGCGGATTGGAGATGGATTACGCCAAGAAGCATCTTTTCCCCAGTTAAGTTGCGCACTTAATGCCGCGAGCCAATTTCGGTCAGTCATCTCAGTGACGCGAAAACCAACCGTTGCCAACGCCTGAGAGAAAGAAGCTCGAAGCGCGGATGCTCGACTCAACTCACGCTCCGTCGGTATAGGACTTTCCAAAGGCAATTTGCAGGTGACGATCAGTTGAAAGTTGCGTACCTGAGTCTGGGTCGATTCTTCTATCGATTGAACCGTGCCCCCATCGAGGAAATCCGCACGTTTGCGTATCGACGCCCTAAGCAATGGATCGGATTGACGATGCCGTAAGCCCATCATGCGCTGAAGGTCGGTTTGAATATCAGGCGAGGCGTACAGGCCAAATTGCAGCAAAGTGTCTTTTGGCCAGTCGTTGTTGAGTAGAACATTAACCCTGTCTGCAACAGACTCATCACCACCAGGCAATGGGTCACATAGAAAACCAAAGCCAACACTCTGGTCTTCCATGAAAAACAGTTGCTCATCGTCGGAATAGGCCAATACTGGCAAGAGCTCTGAAGCGCGTTGCCCTGAATACAGAGAGGCTTTCATTAACGCCCCTCCAACCAAGCAGAAAGATCATAAGGACGGCCTCGGCTGATGCGACCATCATTGGCGACGATGAAAGGCACACCTTGAATGCCCAGGATTTGAGCCGTCACCAAGGTACGCTGCATTGGTTCTAAGTTGCAGGCATCATCCTGTTCTAGGTTACCAATCCGGCCATTCAGCAATGCATCGGTGGCCGCTTTTTTGTCACGCGCACAGCCAAGCTGGCGAACCTGACGCTCTGAATCAGGACCAAGCACTGGCACAGGGAGTATTTGGAAGGTGTATTCTTTGGTTAACGGTAAAGCTTGTTTCAAAAGCTCATGGCAGTGCGGGCATCGTGGGTCAACAAAGACCACCACTTTCTTTTTGCCTTCACCCAGCGTCAGTGGATTCAAATCATCCATTTTTAGGCCAAGACGACCTAAGTCCAGCGTGTTCCCCGCTTCACGAATTTCTTCAAGGCTGGTAAGCGGCTTTTTGGACCAGGCATCATAGAGCGTGCCATCAATGACGAACCGGCCACTGTCTGACATGAAAACAATACGGCCATTGCTTTCGACCGCTTTCATACCCGTGACAGGTAAAGAAACCATGCCGTCAATTTTGCCAACGGGCGACACTTCAGACACAGGTTCAGCTTGAACCAAAGGAGACAGCGCAAGCGCCAGAATGATTGGAGATAGTTTTCGCATGAGGAGTCCTCGTTAATGTAAATCGAGGCTCCAGTCTATGCAGTTGTCCTATGTGGACTCGGTTAGATAGATTGAAGAAATCGCAATCTAACTAGGGGGCTTATAGCTCGTTGAGGTTTGTTATAAACGAATTACTCGGCGTTTGCGTTAACAAGCCAATCATCAAGCACTTGCTTCAATTTATCTAATTGCTCTTGATGTTTTGCTTGATTCTTTGCCAATTTGTTTATGTTCTGCAACTTCCAACGAATCGCTGGCAAGTCTGCTGCATTAGGATAGTCAAACAATGCCCAGTCAGGTTGCCCTCTTTTGAATGACATAAGGAAAGCATAATCCCTTTCTGTGAAATGTTTTTGCAGCGAAGTTAACATCATAGGCCTAACAGAAGCTAAGTCTTCGCATTCAACTTTTTCAAAAGTCATTCCATCAAATTCTGCCTGAAATTTCTCATTCAGCGGCTGCCAGTTTGGCGACATGACTTCATTAATAGGCCGAGGATGACTTAATGTATAGGTTAAAAAACCCACTAAAATCTCTCTCGAAACCCCTTCACTGCCAAGTAACATACGCACATCAAATAAGTCGCGAGGATGTTGGCGATCCATTGCAGCACACAATTTCCCACCATACAGATCGGGAAGACTGACTACCTGAATCTCAGCATAACCAAACTCGTATTCAACAGACTCTTGAACTGCCATTATTTCTGCACTATGCAATGTACCTCTGGCGACGGGCGACACTTCAATTTTGATCGTCGCAACCGGACTTGATACAACTATTCTCAGTTCATCAGCTTTATTATCCTGAAATGCCGCTCTGATATCTGGTTGAGTATTGATTCTGTCTGTAATGCGCTGCAATGCAGCCCTGACATTAATCAAAGCCTCATCTCTTGGTTCAAGTGGAAGATAAGCAAGATCAATATCTACAGATAACCGAGGAAAATCTCTCACAAATAAATTAATGGCGGTGCCACCTTTAAGTGCAAAAACCGTCTCTGTTGCTACCACAGGCAGCATTCTTATGAGCAAAGAAACCTGTTTGTAATATGGGCTATCTTTATCCATTATGTTGTTCACCTTTTTTGACGCTTAATATCTCTGGCACTGTGATTTGATATCGCTCATCAAAACGTCCTTTTTCGACAACCTGCCGCTTTCCTGCCCCCAATTTAATTCTTGTTTCATCTATGCGATTGACCCACTGGTGATCGTAGTATCGACCCAGAAATAGAAATATTCGGTTTGCCTGAACAGAGCTGCTTCGTTCAAGAATATCTTGTACTTTTCTAGGGCTAAGATTGACTAAACCCTGAAATAATTCTGCGACATGCTCAAATGAAATCAGCTTTCCAATCGCATCTACCACTTCATAGGCAGCAAGTTCTGCACAGCTGACAGTGAGTTCTTTCTCTTTAACCGTGATCCTTTTCAAATCTTTCTCGGGATTCACTTCAAGCTTATGGTTTCCACAGTAAAACCAATTCTGATAAGGGAATTCACGAAACCATTTCGGTAAGGACGACTTGTTTTTAACGCAAATCCAAACTTGCTCTTTGTTCAGCTGTAAATAGTGACTCAGTCCTTGGTGAGTTAAGCTGCTCAATCCAGCCAAATGAACTGAAACGCCCAATTGCACATCTAATGCTTGAATGGCATCAACCCAAGTTGGCTTTATATCGCCCCGCGCATCTGGACGATAATACACGCCAGAACATAGCTTCTTTAGCCAACCGTTCTGCGCGTACTTTTGAGCCAAGGAATAGCTCACACCGTTTTCAGTCAGCCATTGCTGAAGTACTAGCGCACCAGGAGAAGTATGAGCAACAAGCCAGTTTATCTTAGATGACATTTTAACACCCAAAGTATGAATATCACAAACAGTATAAACCATATAGTTTATTGTGACAGTGATTTTAACACTTTAGGTATTAATATACCAAATACTGTAAACCAAGCCCGCTAATGCGGCGTTGTTGAAATGAAAAGGTCTACACAACATCACCAATAACCCGATGTTGTGTAGACCTAGTTTGATTACCTTAAGTGAACTGCCTACTATGGCTCACATTCAGGTGCCCAGTAAAACGGCGCTGATTGCTGGAACAGTTGTGCCAATAACTTCTTGAGTGCTGGCAACAACAGGTAAGGTTGCAGACATAACACTTTCAACGACGGTTGGCGTATTGTAGAGACCCATACCGCCACCAATGCCCAAGGCAAAAGCCATCAAGCTTTGGCGGGCGATACCGCCCACAATACCCACCAGTACCATGGCTCCCGCTACGATCCGTCCCAAAGTACCTTGGGTCCAATCTTTTAGGGTATCCCACACATCAGTGAAAGCATCACCACCGGTGCCCGCAAATGAGGGCTCCGAAATCATTAACGCCATTAAACCAAGCGCACCAATGGTCATTAGGCGCTGAGTCTGAATGGTGCGAACTGCATTTGTCATTCGTTAGTTTCTCCGTAGATACTCAAGTTATCGCGCTTACCATCAGCTCCCGCTGAGGCTGAATCGCTTTGAGTCTGAAGTGGACGTAGCACTGGCGAAACCGTTCGAGGTGCTGACACCCCAATATCCCACCGGCGCGGTTCAATTTCGGTAAACACGTAGCTGGATAAATTCAGATCTCCACGGTCATCCTCCCAAGGCGCAATCCAAATCCGCATTACCCTTGAAGGAATGCGAATAGGTGCAGATTGCTGCGTCTCAGGTAATGCTGGATGGCTCAGCAGTCCTGTCTCTAAATCAGATTGTGAATACCCAGAGGGAGAACCAATTCGAGTCGCCACAGCATCAATCGTCTTGGGTGCAGCGCCATTACTGGTCAGCTCATAGACTTCACGAGCGGATAAACAGCGCACACCGTCAGGCATACCTGGGCATCCATATTCACTACTCCCAAGACCCAATGAACTACAGCCAGACAATAAGGTTGAGCCGACTGCCAATAAAAGTAATCCAGCTTTAGACCACTGTTTTGACTGGTGCTTTGGGTTGTTCTGCATTGATGTCGTCATGGTTAACTCTCCTCTGGATACACATCTTATTGTCTGAAACGGACTTCGATCGGTTAGCAACATGCAGGATTTTTTCATCTTCTTGCACCTCCCCCTTGCGAAGTGGCCAACGACAACGAGGCACCACGAGTGACTATGACTTCAATTTTCCTGGCAGCGTCTACCTCTATGACTGGGAACATATTTTCAGCCATGTCCAAATAGAACTTGGCCACTCGATCCAATGCTTTACCTGTGCCTTTAATCGCAGCGCCTTGTAATGCTTCTTGGCTCATGACTTGCTGGTACAGCTGAGTATCACCGGCATTACCCGTCTGAATCGTTGGTACAGGATTCACATCAAATGCGCCTGCCAAGCCCTGTAGGAATCCGGCCATCATCGATTTAGCCACCAGTTGGCCTTGTTTCGACACTAATCGGCCACGAATACCGGCTTTGCCGTCTTCACCTACGGCATAAGAATCCAGTCGTGTTTCAATGACGCCGCCATCTTCTCTCACACATGAAATGGTCTCGCCTCGCAAATAGGCACGCTCAGAGCTCAAATCACCGTAACCTGCGGCGATCAAGAAACACTCTTTGATATCCGCTCTAAATCGGTTGGGTAAAATGGCTTCCTTTTGAATCCTCAGCAATGCTGGAAAAGGCTCGCGTCTTGCGGACTCGTGAGTGGGGGCATCCAAACCTGTGATCAAAGTACCTGAGATGATGCTGCCCGCCGGTAGATACAAAGGCGGCGCTTCTTGCACAACAACCTCTGGTTCAGCAACCACTTCAGGCTCAATCATACGAATCGTGATTGGCGGCAATGGAACATCTCGTGCTCGTGTACCTTGGCCATTGGCTGGCTGCTGATAGAGCGGATCAGGCAGCGGCGCATTGGCAAAATAGTCGTCTGGGTTAGACGGCAGAGGCTTTTCGTCTTTGGGTAATTCCATGGCAGATAAAGGCACTTCAAAACGGCTATTTTTGCCTTCAACTGCTGCATCACCTCCTGCGCGAACATCATCAAGTTCCGCTCTAAGGCGGGCCAGCTCCGCATTGACCTCACTTGGTATAGAAGGCGAACCTGGGCTTAGCCGTCCTGAATCGACGTCGCGACGCAAGCGCTCAACTTCACGACGTAACTGTTCATTGCGCTCACTGAGTAGTTTTACGTTCGCAGCCAAACTATCGACCCCAACATCACGAGTATTGGTATCCGTAAGAATGTGCCGAATTGTTTCCTGTCGGTTCCGACTGCTTGAGCCATCGTCAGGATTAGGTGAAAACACCATCACCATAAGAATGAGACCACCAGCAATACCGGCAACCGATAGGCCCCGCTTCATGTTCGGGCTCATTTGTTCCCATTGTGCTTTCATCGTTACTTACCTCCCACAAGAAGCGAAGGTCGCTGACTTTCCACTGGTTCTTCACGATGATTGCGAACAACCACATACAACTCAGTCTTTTCACCCGGCAACAAGATATTGCGAGGCCAGTAAGCGCTTGCCACTATATCTGGTGCATGACAGGCTAATTCACTGGCTTCTATCGGCTCATCGGCAAAGCTTTCAACCAGTCCTACATAGACGGTGAAGTAATGTCCCGACACAATTTGCCCCTGCTTAAAACCAAACTTTAAGCCCGGCTGAAAACATTTCGGGCTTGTGTCAGTTTGGCCAGCTAAACGGATGTCATAGCCTTGTGGTAACTCATTTAGTGCAAGGCGTCTCAGTAAGTCACGTAGGTTATCGACGTAAGGTTGAGCTGTTTCCCAAGTGGCGGCTTTGCGGTTCACGACGCCCTTAATAGGCCACTGCTGACCATCAATAGCTAAGGTGATTTCACGCGGTGGAATACGACGAGGTACTAAGGTGACAGATAACGCGGGCGCTTCCAGACCAGGCGGAGTGATGTAAAGTGAAACCGGTGATTCTTTGTCCGTGGCCACATATACAACATTCCCCTTGATTTGCGTCTGAGCATCACTGGTTGTTCTCACCTGAGGCGATTCAAACGGCGTCACAATTCGATTCAGATGACCAAGTGCTACAGGGATCAGTTCATTAACCCCCGGTGTCATCAGTAGCGTTGTTGGCGTATCCGCTGCAACCGAATTGCTTTGAACCGGTGGATTTGCAGTAGCAGACTGCTTCATCACACTGGCTGGCACAATCGGCAATTCCACGTCTGCATACGACGCTTGAGATAACAGGACGCCACTCAAGCTCATTGCGATTAAGCTTGGTGTTATCCATCGACTAATTTTGGTTCGCATCATTCACCCTCCGGTTTTGCTCTTGGGTCAACTTTTCACGAACTCCCTTCGTTCTAGCTTGCCCCTCATACGTATCCATCCAACTGAGCTTTGGACGGTATTGCTCAATATCGATGTCAAACTCATAGGTGCGAGTTTGGCGCTGTTCATCTCCAGATGGCCCAGAGACCAAGGAATAACCGGTCACAAAGACATGGCCGGTTTCATACTCATACTCCACTTGTCTGGGTTGGAATTTGAGCGTGACTCGGTCTTCACGGATCTGTCTTGCCTGAATCTCCAGTGCATCGACCACTTGCTGGTACACCGCTGGAGAAAGTAGCGGCTCAATGGCAACCCGGATGAAAGACACATTACCCGGCGTCACGTTGCCCATAAGCTCAGCCAGGTAGAGTCCCCAGGATTCAAGGTAAGGTTGAGTGGCTTGGTTTCGTGACACTTCAGCCGTTTCAGACAAGGTTGGTGGTTGAATAGCTACCACGGTATTGCGAGAAAATGCCGCTATCGCAAGCAGCAAATTAGATAGCACCAGCACCGCAATCAGGAACCGCTGCCATCGGTTCTCTAATTGCGTGCCTTGCCATGATTTTAAAAACACGTCGAACTTCACGGCAGATAGCTCCTGATAAATGGGTTAGGGATCGTCTTGGCTTTGGTTGGCAACAGCCCAGCCCAGTAGATGGCGTGAAGAATAAAACCATCTGGGCGACCATCACGAAAACGCCGATAGAGCTTGGTTGTCACCAACCCCAGCAGGCATAAAACCAAGGCATTACCGGTAAAAATGCCGATCACTAGCCCCAACAGAATGGGAGCCATCTCATCGGCACTCCAAAGCAGGAAGTGCGGCGGGTCATCGATATAGGACGGAATACTCACAGGTTCCATAGTCACTCCTCGTTGTTTGAATTGAGAAGTGAAGGATGCCTTGGGATTGGCAGCTTCAGTGGTCAGCTAGATGCCGAATTCTTGAAGGTTTTGAGGGTTCTACTCAGACAATACTAACAATTAATCTTTTTGATGCGGTTGATATGATGGGGATATTGGTCGTGTCGAGACCAGCTGCCCACTTTAGCAAACCCGGATGGGACGACATGCATATCAAATTTATTTTTTGCTTAGGTTTTTTCTGCGACCTCTGCAGTGGGCACCGTATTCGCTAATAGGAGAAACTCAATGCAAATTACTAAAATCATTTCCTCTGACACGGTTGAACGTTTAAAGCAAAAAGCACGAAAGCTTAAACGTGAAAAATCCATTACACACACTCAAGCACTCGATGAAATTGCAATCTCTGTTGGCTTTAATCATTGGCATCAGGTTGTACAAGCCAATGACGTACTTAAGCCATCAGAGGTGGCGTTATCTTCTGGATGTGTCATGGCTTTTGATGTCAAAGATGGTATGGATGTCGATACCAGTGATGGGGTTTTAATTGAAGACCATTTCTTGGAGATGCTCACTGAAAAGCAGCTATTTGAAATTTATGCCAACTCCCATGATGAGGACGACGAACAAAACAGGCCGCTAAAAGAAACGCTATCAGATTCAGAGCTTCATGAGTACTTTCGAAATGATTGCTCATTCATGTACTTTCGTCTTGCCGAGTCTCATGCAAACAAACCGTTAAAAGAAGTATTGGCTCTTATAAGAAAGTACTCGTTTTGGATGCCGCAATATATTTGGCTTCAAGGTCACACTATTGATACTTACCATTTGCCCGTTGAAGACGAGAATGGCAATGCAGTAGGCGTAAGGTTTTAGCTCTACAAGATGAGGCCTAACTGGCCTCATATTTTCTTCTGCAAGTGGCTTAACGCCAACCCCGCCATTAATGCTAAACCGATGATCAGCGACGGTAACACCACCGGTGGAATAGCCAGCGGGGCGAACAATCCCATAAACAGCAAGATGACGCCTGAGCCCAGGATAATCATGCTATAGCGGTGAATAATAGGGCTAGAAAAATCAAAGGTTGTTTTCTTAATCTTCCAGGTCATCAAGCCGTCCCACAGCGCCGGTAACATGAGAATAAGCGCAAAGGGCAACCAGACCATCAGCAAAGCAAATCGAGTGAACACTTGGTACAGCACATCAAAAAATGCCTGAATACGGTCTTCTACCCACACAAACCAAAAGCCGCCCATGTTCTCCATCCCTTTAGAGCGCAGTCGCTGCTCTTCAGTGGGGATTAGAAAATCACGCACAGATTGCTCCATCTGCGTATCTACAACCCATGATTGATACCAGCCATGGCTAGTTTGACCAATCCAATAGCTTGTTTGAGCGCCCAATTGATTTTGGATCATCTGCTTTTCTTTACTAATGACCCGGCCAGTCCAATCACCGGGCACTAACACGCCAATAGCAATAATCTCCAGCATCAGCGCCAGACAAAGTAGCCAAACCGACTTATGCTTGCTCATGCCAAACATCCTCTTCTACTCGGGCCAGCATGGCTGCAACGGTTGGCGTCATAATCCGGGCTTTAATCACTTGTTGAAGCCGCTTTGTCGTCGTATGGCCACTGACATAACGCACGTCGATGCGTCCTTCAGCCAAATGCGCCATCCGATTTGGACGATTACGAATCCAGGTGTGGAAATACACACCATCCACGGCGGCCCACTCGAAATGGTCAGGATCACGCAGGCGAATCCCAGTTAAAGCACTGGCGGCACTCCAGGTCAGCGCCTCAATGAAATGCCACAGTCGGACACTATCATCATCGCAACTGACTTCTTCATAACTACCCAAGCCATTGCACAGACACAAATCAAAGATGGAATGACCATCTAAAGTGAGCGCATCTGTTAAATAGTCCGCCAAACAGTGCACTGAGGCCAAAGCATGAGGCCAGTCGGTTTCAAGCAGTCTTAAAGTTTCCTTGAACTGGGGGTTATGTTGCTGCCACTGAGCGAGCATTTCTTTACTGGTAATTGTTGTCATTTTAAGACAGACAGAATGATGCATACAGACTCCTTATGCTGCCTGTGTAGAGCTGGTTAAAATAGGAATGCGGCCTTTGATCACGCGGCCGCCTGAAAGCTTGGCGATGTACTCCAGGTTGGGGAGCTGGCCTAATAACTGCGGTGGAAACATATCGCCTTCTTCCTCCATCAAGCGCTCGCCATGATTGCCGGTAAATAACGCGGGGCTGTCCGAGTTTGACGACATACCTTGAGTTTGCATGATGTACTGCAACCGAGTCTTAGGCAGATTGTCGGTAATGTACTGCTGCGTTTCGGCATCCATCACCCGAAGGGCTATCAAGTTGTTAATGTTACCTAACACCTGGCGAGCCTTAGCTTCGCTGCCTGTACGAGCTGCAAAGTCAGCAAAGGTCTGAGTAGCAATCACACAACGCATTTTTGCGCCACGGCCTTTGTTGAGCAGTTGAATGAAAGGATCGTTGACGACTTCAGCCGCCTCATCGATGAAGATATTTACGGGACGATTATCAACACCATAGTTATAGCGGTCACCGGCCACGGCGGTGAGATCGGATAAAAGCAACGAGCCAATGGCGCTACCCACCATGGCGTCGGTCAATGAATCCAAGCCGATATACGCCACTTGGGCATTGTTGATAATACGGCCAGAATCCGTAATTAACCGGCTGTCATCCACATCGTTTGCAATCGGTGATAGCAATGGACCTAATTCACTTGAAGTGAGCATATTGAGCACCGGCATCAATGAGGCCACCATCTTGGAATAGTGGGTTCTGTCATGCTCAAACATGCTCAATAGCCCCTCTAAATCGGTATTGGCGGCTATGGGCTGAATGAGTTCGTAGTAGAAAAGCAGCATCGCCATGGCTTGTTTAGCTAATGTGTTGGCTTTTTCGGTAAAGCGCTTGATCTCCACACTAAAGTTCGGATACACCTGCTCACCCCAGGCTGTGACGGCTTTTACTACCAAGCCTTCTGGGCCACCTTCCAAGAATCGTCTCAGTGTTTTCAGATCAGGACGCTGTGAAGTAAGCAACAGACCTTGCACGATGTTATTAAGTGCCATTTGGCCAAAGGCTTTAAATGGATCAGCACCGGTTTCAGATGGGATTAATGCCGCAATTCGGCTGGCAATTTCAGTGCCTCGGTTAAAGTTTCTCAGGGGATTAAGACGTACTGAATGCTCTGGAAAGCCCGGATGAAAATACACAAAGCGCTCAGGACTACCGGCGGAAATACAGGCTCGCTGCGCATTATCCTTAAGTTCCTTGTCTCCCTTAGGGTCAATAATAATCACGGCTTCATTACGCAAAATGGCCTGGGTGATCATCGCATCAAAGCATCGGGTTTTCCCTGCCCCGGTCGTGCCGACAATTAAGGTATGCCCCTCAGTGTGACCAACTGGCTGGTACACATCTTCTTCTTTGGGCTCAACACCATGAATCCAGGTCGAACCCATTTGGCTATTTTTTCGATAAGAGGCGTGACCCTGGTTAAGCAAGGTTTGCTTATCCCGCTTTAGGATTTCATAAGCGCGTTGAGCATGACGTTGGTCCCACTCAAAGCCATACCCTAACCACAATTCATCAGGATGTTTTGCCATCACCTTTTGTAAATGCGACAGCTCCATAAAAGCCAATGGTTTGCCTTTTAGCCCCTTCTGTAGTTTATAAAGACGGTAAGCCTCGGGCAGGCGATACAACGCCATGCCCGAGGAAATCCCTGTCATCCACCAAAATGGCTCAGGTGGTAGCTCAGTCAGCATTTCTGCGGCAATTGCCCCAGTTGCTCCAACCAGCCAACCTGCTACTGCCATGGCTTCATAGTTCGTGCGCCAGGGCATCTCATATGCGTTTTCTTTCATTCATGCTCCGCAAAATAACCGTTTACAATCTGCTTAACTTCAAATGGATTAACGTTTAGCGTGAGCGGTAAACAGAACCGTTTCCCCCTCATCAAACTGGCATTGGTCACTGGCCGAGATCCCCCGAAGTAGCTGTCCGGCTGGAATGCCATGCTCATTGGCGACTTGGCGTAAGGTTTGAATCGTGACGCGAATACCATCGGCACTATGATCCACGTCTGGGTAATCGCCATCGGTCAGTAAGATGGGCAAATCTTTCACAAAATTAACCATCTGTTGCCGCTGCGCGTGTTTGGGGTCTGTACTTGAGTTCGCATTGGGCGCAATCGGCTTTTGCTTACGCTCCGCTATTGTGGCGGGCTCTTTTGCTTGGGCATTGGTTATCTTAGTTCGACTCGGACGCTGTGAAGCCTCTTCTTTCTGAATTGCTGCCGCCGGTTCTGCGTCTTGTTTGGGAAGGTCAATCAGTGCAGTAAGCCCTTTAGAAATCGATACTTTCAGCAGTAACCCTTGCTCCTGAACGCCATCATTTCTAGTCACAGTTCTGGCTTTACGCGTCGGGTTTGCGGGATCTAATTCAAGCCAATCTAATCGACTGAGTTCAGCAAGCAGTTTTCGGGGAGCACACCAAGGTCTTACGGCATCGGGATAGCGGATCAGTATCTGTTCACCAACCATAACCAACGCACTGCTGGCCTCTGGGAGCCACGCCAAAGATTCAGGGAGATTCAATGCTGCTTCGTTTTGCTGGTTTACGTTATTCGCGATAGCGCCATCAAATGAATTGTTAGGCTTTTCACATCCATCACCCGGAGCATTTTCAGTTGCCTGGGGGTTACTAACATCACTAGCAAGACGAAGTTCATCACCTTGTTCGGACGATTTTGACGATGGCGACTCTGCCGAATTGCTATGTTCGATTGATGATGACGCTTCAGGCAAGTCTGAATGCTCACTGGAACGACTCTGTGGTTCTGCTTGTGTTTGCTGTGTTGCTTCCCACTGAGATTTGTTAAACAGTGTCACACCACTTGGTACATTCGAGCTGAACAATAAATCGGCCTCAGATATATGCAGCATGGGTAGCCAGATTGGCTTGCCGTCTTTGATCAGCACTTCAGGGGCAAGGCTTTCATATCGCTCATTTGAGGCGGATTTAGTGGCCAATCCTCGCTCAATGAGGATGTCCGCAAGGGTATCGGGATCTCTTGGTATGCCAGGTATCTTGTCTTTGGCCAATAGCTCAATGATGTCCTTAGCCGCGCTTTTCCAAACCAGGTAAAGATGGGTTGATTGATTCGATTTTCGTACCCAGACTCTGGCGTCTCGCTGATTGACTAACCACTGGGAACTGGCAAGCAATCGCCTCATGGCATCAAGTAGATAGCGTTCGACTGGGACACCAAGGGCATTGTCGTCAACGGAAATTCGTTGAGCTTTCAGGTCTCGCTGGACACTGGTTTGGTCGGCTTCAATAACCAATTTAGACAGGACATGCTCGGGATCGGTATTGCCAATTGCCTCCAGCATAGCTTGCAAAATCTCAGGGCCCGGTTGGGTTAACCAGGCGAGCAACTCAGGTGTCATCACCCGGTTTAAAACCAGAATTGAGAATTGCTCGTGCCGCTTGCATCGTCCGTCGCGCCAGCGAATAAAATAGCGTTCAATGCTGTTATTTGTGGTCCACTGGGATAAGGTTTCTAAAAAAGGGTTCCATTGATAGCGTCCATCTTCATCTGTGATGGACAAGTCTGAAACTGGCTTACCAATATCATGAAACAAACCGCCAAGAGCCGCCGCAACACGCCACCTTGGTTCAAGCTCTTTTTTCTCAACCGGTGTGCCACTGGCAACAAAGATGATCCCCTCAGCAGCTTGTGCCGCCCAGAAAGCAACTTCCAACGAATGACGTAATAAACCACCCGCACCACTGTGATGATGATGCTCAGAAGCTGGCAGCAAATGAACATAAGCAGCCAGATGATCAATGCAGGGCTGAATCAGCCTTTGAAAATCACGCTGATTAAAGCCAAGTACCTGGCGTAGTTTGGCAATTAGCTCGTCTTGTGTGGACTGCAAATCCTCAGGTGACGCGGCTGGCAACCCCTTAAGGAATGGCGGATAGCGTGGGATTTCCGATTCAGTTGACTCAGGTTGGTGTTGCGACTTTAAAAATCTACTAAGCATAAATACCCCTGCAAAAATGGTATAATCCTTAGTAAATGGCAATATCTGTCATCAGATAAATAATCGAATCTTTAAGCTATTTAAGTGGCAAAACTATGAAACAACTGAATACATACGATACAAAAGAAGAAGGTGAAGCGGCTCTTGCTAAAATCGATGAACCCAAGCGTCTTGCTAGCGAGCGCGATGCCACTGAAACGATTTATAACTTATTTGGAGTTCCTAGCTGGGGAAATTTTTATAAGCTTGGAATGTTCAACCTGAACGAGCTAAAAGACATCATCCAGAAAAAGCAAGATGGGTTACCCTACGATGAAAAAAAGCATCGTGAGATCATCACGATGCTTCAGTATGTTGCTAAAAATTTCGAGTTAGAGATACCAACACATTGGATGTAATCGAAGGGCTTTTCAGCCCTTCAGGCCTGCCTAAGCTAAGCAACCATTTTTCTAAACAACTTCTCTAAATAAACCGGTCCAGTATCTTCCATAAATAAAACATTACGATCTTCAAGTTTATCTTTTGGCTCAGATACGTTGATCAAATCCGAATGCAACGTTTCAGATACGATGAAAGCACTTAAGCTTAAGTCTTTATCAGCGAGCTTCGGCTCTAATGCTTTAATTTCAGAATACAGTCCAAACTTAGCGTCATCTAAATTCAGGTTTCGAATACCTTTGGGATCAATAAGGCTAAGCCACTGCTTACCCGTTTTATCATCCACCAGCCATAGGAGGAAATCAGGATAGAAGTTACCCGCAGTAGCAAAGCCTAAACCTCTCGATTTAGTATCAGCGTTACGCAACAGATAGAGACTTTTGTCACCAATAATCTCTTGACCTTTTGGTGTTTCAATAAATGCCTCTAAATCTTGGATAAAAGTAATTTCACTTGGCGCATCAAATGCCATAGGTCGCATTTTTAAGGGCAAGTCAGCATTTTTTTCAATCGAGAGAAGTGGATAGTACAAATGCTTGTCAAAGGTCACTGCCACCATTCCCGGGGCATTCCATTCTTTAGCTTTGCCAATATCCCCTTGAGCAACGATATCCTGCAATTGTTCTAATCGCTGAGCATAATCTAAGCCGTCATCCGATTCCTCAATTTCAAAATGATACATTTTGATCATGCCAGGATCGTCTTCCTGGACTTGCGTTACCTGATAGAACTGTCCTTCGTAAGCATTTTTCAACGCGTTATAAAATCGCTCTGTATAGTCAAGCAACAGGCGCAACATAATATCTTCTTGCTTCTTAACATCAGAAAATTGCTTGATGTCTAGCTCTGATTTCGGAATAAGCAGTGTGTACCACTTGTTTGAAAAACCACTATTGCTTAAACAGAAATCCATTAGCCGTTGCTTTTCAAGACGAAGGTTCGACCAACCTCGTTGCAATTTATAATCCTGAACTGCAAGGTATAAGCGCTCAAAGTCGAATGCAGAAACCACTTTATAATCGAGTTTACCTTCAAATCGAACATTGACGGGCGTGTTGTCGCCTTTTCTATTTGTATCAATGGATTCAAGCTTTGGATACAGGTCTAACTTCACATGAGGAAGTTTAATTTTCCCTTCGAACTCAGTAGGAACTTGATATAGATCAGGATAATGAACACGCTTAAAGCCGTATTTCTGATTATCTTTATACCCATCTTTCAATTTTAGCGTTTTCAACTTGGTTGCCGGTAAGTTAGGACGCGTTTCAAAATTCAGCTCTAATATTTCATCACTAGGAGTAATCCCCTCGTCTTCGAGATACTGCTTGAACGTCGCCATGTAATCGGCACGAACACCAAAAATATTCAAAGTTTCAAGCTTATCTAAATGAATCCCTTTTGGCCGTTGCCCCGGCGTGCTGCGTTTTAGCGAGTAGTCACGACCTTTTAAGCGTACACCACGGCCAAACAGCTGAATGATCTGCGAACCTTCACCTCGACCCATATTTAAAAGACCCATAGTAGATACACGCCAACTACTCCAGCCTTCGGTAAACTTACGAGAACCAATCAAGATATGCAGTTTAGAGTCTTTATCGTTCAAGGTATGAAAGAGTGATCTAGCAAAATCATCCCTTTGATAATCAAAGGTGGCGTCCTCTTCACACATCTTGTAAAGCGATGGTGAATCGCCGATGTTAATCAAACCAAATGGCGCAGCTTCGCCAACCTGAAGCGCCAACTCACCTTTACTACCTATCAGATTTAATACTCGAAGACGCTGGCCTGAATGAGTTGTGTTGAATAACTTGGCAAGAATATCGGCATAAATATCTTCAGGACCATTCATCAAAGCTATAAAACGCTTCTCAAAAATATTCCGATCTTTGGTATCCAGAATCCGCGCTTTGTTATCCACCAGATCTTTTATCCAAGCTTTAGCTTGTGCTTCATTATTCAAGAACCAAGCTAGAAAGCGTAAGACAGCATGAATATCAGAATCTTCACCGCCAACAGTGTTTCCCACAAACACCCAAAGTGGTTTTTCAATGTTGAACTCAGCTAACTGGTCTTTGTTTTTAGTGAACAAATATTGCTGTTGGTAGAAGCTGAGCAAACACGCAGTGAAGTACTCATAACGTCGCTCATCTTGTTTATCTTGCGCTGGGTTCAGGTTAAGGATTAGTGACTCTTTTCCATAACCGTCCTCGTAGAAAAATTTATACGAGTAATCAAATAGCACTGATTTGCCATACACTTCGCGTGTTGCTTGAATGCGAGCGTCACGCTGCTCCTCTGTATCTAATTCCAATTGTGCTAACTGTTCTTCAGTTAACTTACCTAAAGCTGTCGTTTCGAACAGCATTTTAGCTTTCTTCTTTTTGATATCCGCTTCAACTGAGTCAACCGTTTTACCGTCGGAAACAGCCTGACCAAAGGTGGCAGAATACTCAAAGGCAAAACCATCGCGGGTCAACTTGTCACGACGACGCATCCAAGCACCAGCAGCAGTACCTGTACCTTTATGGCCTTCATCAATTAGCACAAGGTTTTTACCTTCAAAAGCTTCAACCGCTACCGTTTTGTCACCCATTTCATCTGCAAGTTTATTGATATCAATAACTTCAATCGTGCCTCTGAACGGTGTTGGCTTAGACTTATCAAACAACTGAATATGAGAAAATCCTGAGTCATACAGTTCATTCATATGCTGCTGTGACAAGCGCTCATCCGGTGTTAACAGAATGATCTTGTCAGGGTAATGGCTGGTATTACCATTTTGAAAATAGTGCAAATACTGCAAAATATTAACGTGTAATAACAACGTCTTACCTGAACCCGTAGCATTCCAAAATGCCAGCTTGTTCAAATCATCCAAAATATACTGTCTAAACTGATTGGCTCTGTCTTTCGCTGTTTTACTGTTTTCTAAATTGTAAGCTTCAAGCTCGCGATTCAGCCCATTAAGCAGCTCTTGTTTTCGATTGAAGTGCCAGTCGAGATAAATCTCTGTAAACAAGAGAGACAAGTACTGGAAATACTTCATATTCAGTACCGTATCTTCTTTACGGTTACGGTGCTGCGTGATCTGTTGCCAATGCTTAACAATGTTCAAGTCGTAGTGACGCAGCTCATCAAGGTCGATTAAATCGACCTCAAAGAGATAGTTACTCAATTCATGGAAGAACAAGCTTTATCCATCTTCATGAATGCCTTCAAAACGGTCTTCGCCTAAACGTAGTTTTAAACCTTGCAAAGTCCCATCTTTGAAAAAGCGAAACATAAAACGATTAAGCACCAGTTGTTTATGGAAGCTTAATTTACTATTGCTTTGTTTTTTAACTGCTTTCCCAGTAGACGCAGCTTTTTGTGGAGAACGGGCCATGCTTAAATCTCCTCAGCAAACATCAGGCTCAGGAATTCCGGCTCAATTTGACGGAGTTTTAAGCTACGTAACACTTCGCCGTCGTCACCATCAACCGTAAATGCAGTTGGCAAATTATGGTCGCCATTAATGTAAATCACATCAAAAGTCTGCTCTTTGGCATACAGATCAAAGCGGTTAGCGTAATCATTAAGTTTTTCATAACCAATTTTGTCGCAATCGCGCCACAAAATAAGTGTACGCTCACCACTTGGTAAAGTCCCTTCAACACGCACAAAGCCACGCTCGATATTCGATTCAATCGACTTAACTTGTAAACCAATCAGGAAATTAAACGTTTCTACCAAGTCAATCGGCTTACGCTCTGTTGCACCAGCAGAGTCAGTGGCGATATTCATTTCATAGTTGAATGGTTTGCGGAAGTTATCTGTATTCAGCAATGAACCTTTACTTTCCTCTTCTAGCATATATTTTAATAAATAGTCGTCTGATGCCTCGGAAGAAATCAATTCAAATAAATCAGCATTCTTCTTAGTCAAAGAAATGTTGTTTAAGGTGTCTTCATAGCTTTCTATTTTTACAACTTTAGTAATGCTTGATTTGTTTCTCGTAACAAGAGGGCGACCATTTTTCCATTGAGAAGCAAATAAACATTTGAGCATTCGTGGTTTTGTGATCAAATCAAAATACTCTCCTTGCTCAACAAGAATAGAGCTTCTTGTACCACCGTCCTCATCATTCATTACTACAACAGCGTGACCGGTACTTGCTGAACCAGAAAAATAATCCAAAACTAAGCTATGCCTATTTGCTCCGGCTACTTTAAGACAGTCAACAACAGCCTTGTAAGATTTTGGAAATAAAAATAACCTTTCACGAGTAAACATAGATGACAGAAGATTGGTTCCATGCGAACCAGCAGCGTATGACGCATCATCCCACCAAGTCCCTGGCAATTTTCCTTCATCGTTAAGATAATTACGTCTATAAATTTCATACCGATCTTTAGTTTTCTCATACTTAAGGTGTGCAAGCTCTTTTCGCGCACGCTCAATTCCCCATTTCCAAACTCTTTCGGTACCAGTTGAATCATTCGGTAAAACAACTACGGCAGATTCAGACGTTGCTAAGTCATAATCCCACTCATTCTTAGCCTCGTTCCATACCATACTTGGGATCTCTAAACGTCCGTTTTGGACAACAATAGGATAATACTGTTTTGGTCTATCCTTTCGGCTTGAATCCGTACCTGTTTTTCTAAAATTCTCCCAAAGGAACTTTAAACCATTCTCATCAGTTTCATTGTACCGTTGGTTTTGCGAATCACTTCTTGGTAGACGACCGACTGATTTCACTTGCTCCGTCTTTCTATGGAAAATTGCGTACTCATGGTTAATTGAAAAACCTGAAACCGTTGATCGACCTTGAGGATTATTGCGAATAGGTACTGTAGAGAGATGGTTTTCAGAACCAAAAATCTCATTATTAATCAATAAACTATTTTCTAGCTCATAATCATCAATCGTAAACACCTGAGTTCCTGTATCACTTAATAATTGATACCCCTCAGACACCCGATTCTCAATTAAGCAATTCCATGCACTATGTTTGAACCCATTTTTATATAATATTTCAGATGCATTTGTATTGTATGGCGGGTCTATATAAATTGAGTCTACTTTACCAGCATATTTATTTTTTATTAGTCGTAAGGAATGATAGTTATCACCATTTATCATTAGGTGTTGAACTTTAGAGTCTATATCATCGAATAAATTTATCACACTTTCTTTAAAGTCAATTGTAAACAACTCAGTGTCCACAGGAAGAAAATCGTAATCCTTTATGTCCACCTCACTAGTGATAAATCCTAAATCAATCCAACGCCCGATTTGCAGCTTATTATTTACAGCTTCTTGCTTAAGCTCTGGCGTTAGAAGGTCTAGTGTGATGGTGTAATGCGAAGACGAGACAAACTTCTTCTTCGTCCACAGTTTCTTTTGAAAATTCTCTAACTGTGCCAAGAAAGTAATTAATTCTTGCGCCACAGTTCGTAAACACTGGATCATGCGCAATTGCTTTTCGATGTTCGCAAACACTTCCGCATTTTGAACATTATCTAGATTCATTACTTCATTCTTGATGTAAAAATCCAGCTCATTGCTCAAGAATCCGCCGAGATCTTTGTGAATAAAGTAATCTGCGGTATTACGCTGAGTGTAGGTGGTAAGATGGCGTTCAAGCTCTGTGCGGCTAGGGTTGCTCTCGGTTGGCGCTCGTTTGGAAAGATCCGCCCAATACTGTTGTACTTGGCTATCTGATAAAATAGTGTCAATCGCGGCTTGCACTAAGGCATCTTGCTTGGTGCCTTTTTTCATCGCTTTGTATTCGAAATGAATTACTAATTCTTCGGTTTCAACTGATTCACCGTTAATAATTTCTGTCGATTTTATGACTTCAACTGGTTGATAAGTCTGTTCAAACTCTTCTCCATCCTCGTCAAATTTGGTGCGAGTATGGGGTTCAATGAGGACAAAGCGACGGTCAGCATCGTTATCTTTACGATTATCCTTGGCGGTATCTGCCGACAGCAGTTTGAAGCTTACCTTACGACCATCATCGAGTTTGAAAGCATAGTTGGCAAAGTTCTCTCCGCTTTTAATGTAATACTGGTCCTTATTGGCCCAATGCAGCATGACTTCTTCACCTGCATAAGGGATAGCATAAGTATCACCTTTGTAGCGACGCTTACTGATAAAATCGCCGTTATCGTAGTAGCGTGAGAAAAAGGTAAGCAGGTGCGAGAATACGGCATTTTCATGCTCGCTAGCACCTGTTGCTGTCTCAGCTATTTGCTTTTTCAACGCCTGAACTTTTGGACTTTGATCTGGCTCAAACCCTGCTTCCGTTGTCGCTTTTATTACAGCTTGGAGTTGCTGCTCAAGATCAGCCTTATTCGCATTTCCTGCATCAGCCAATGCAGCTTGTATTTTTGCTTTAAGCTTATTGTCTAGGTAGTCATTTATCTCGTCAGCACGCGAATTGAGGATACGGTAAATGCCAAAGTCCAACTCTGGACGGTCAATCTGAAAAATCTCTTTTAGCTTTTTAACTAGCTCGTTGTACTTGCTCATAGTCTTCTCTTATAAAATTAAATTACTTGCCAACGAATTGTGAACAACTCTGTCACTTCAGTTCTTTGCTTCATGCGCTCTTCTAAAGCCGTGATTAGTTCATCCCGCTTATCAGCAATTTCGTCTTCAATATCAAATATCTCCATTCGCTGGCGTTTTTGTAGTCGTTCCAGTTGCTTGAGCTTCTCTTGATTTAACTTTTGCTCTTCAACTGTTAGCGCGTGCCTAGACTCTCTCTTTACTGACTTAATTTGTGCCTTCGTATCTCGCAGCGCTTCCTCTGCGGCGAACACTTTGTCTTCAGCCCACTTCTCTAATTTGTCTCTTTCAACTTCAAACAATGCATTATTTTCGTCCATAACTTCAGCCAGCTTGGCGTCAATTTGGCGTTTTTTCAGTTCAATAAGCTCAGAAGGTAGGGTATTTTGCTCGTTGCCGTTCTCACTTCGGCCTACACTCGCCCCTAAATTAAACAGCCTTTTACAAGCATCATTATCAATAAGTTGGCCACTGTCTGTTTTAGCTGTAAAAAGCAAAAACTCTTGCCTGTTGAATGCATCAACGCCAAGAACACTCAACGTCAACCACCCTGACTGGCCCTTTAACTTTTCAGCAACGGATATCTTTGTTGCATGATTGGTGTAGTCGAACGACAGCAGCGCTCGTTTAGTTTCTATCGATTTAGCATTATCAATTACATATTCACCAAGTGGATGATTAATGCGGTAAGCATGGCTATGTTGATCTTGAACTTGCAACTCACTGTTTTCACTACCTGCTTTTCTCAGCAATTGATATTGACCTACTGGCAGCTGCTTGACTGATTTCTGTAGCGTAAATCGATAATTTTCGTGGTCAAAACTGGCGCAATCTTTTAATTGTTGATGCGTTACAGCCCAAAACCACCGTCCCACTTTGTCTAGGCGTTCTCTCGCTTCGTCGAGTTTGATCTTTAGAATATCGTGGATGTCTTCATCAAAGTGCTCAACTAACTTTTCTTGGGTCCTTTGCATTTTGACGCTAATTTCATCTTCTAGCTCTTTTTGTAGCAACGAGAATGCAGCTTCAATTTCATCAGACGAGCGACACGAGTCATAGATAGATTGAATTCTTTTTTCAAAGTCTACACCACTCTCAATGCTGCCTAACACGCTATCTGATGCGCCAAACACACCATCAAATAGATTAAACTTTTCTGTTAGCAGTTCGAGTACACGCTGATCTGCCTGGTTTCGTTGATTGAGAAAGTTAACGACAACGACATCAAACTTTTGACCATATCGGTGACAACGGCCAATCCGCTGTTCTACACGTTGCGGGTTCCAAGGCAAATCGTAATTGATTAACAGAGAGCAAAACTGAAGGTTAACACCTTCAGCCGCTGCCTCTGTCGCAATCATAATTTCTGCATGTTCTTTAAAATGGTCTATCAGCGCAGAGCGCTTATCAATTTGTGCTGACCCTGTAACACGTGATGACCCTTGATATTGCTCTTTCCACTGTTGATAAATCTTGTTCGCTTGAGGCGTGTTGTTAGTGCCACTAAAAGTAACGACTTTATCGGCATAACCATTGGTTTCGAGAAATTCTGCTAAGTACTGTTGGGTACGCATTGACTCAGTGAAGATGATGACTTTTTTGGCAGCGCCCATTTCAGCGAGTTGCACAAACCCTTTTTCTAAACCAACAAGTAGCTCTTTTGATTTGGTATCAACCCCGATTTGCTCTGCTTTATTGATCAAGATTTCCAGTTCTGAGATTTCAGCATGAAGAGCAGAAAAATCTATTGGTTTTTTCTCTTGCGCTTCAGATGTACTATCAAGTTCATCAACAAAATCATCCTCCAAATCGTCGTCTGTAATGATTTGTTGGACGATGTCGATTGCACTGTCATCTTCCCCGTCACTCGCTAACTTTTCCAATCGATACTTAAGGATCTGCAAGTTGTTAAGCACTGCCTTTGTACTTGAAGACAAAAGTTTTCTCAGGATCAATCCTGTCAGATGTCGATGTCTCTTCGGTAGTGCATAGCTGTCTTCTCGTTCAAGCAATAATTGCACGCGTTCGTACAAATCTTGCTCTTGCTCACTAGGGTAAAAAGGTATTGTTATAGCCTTTCGCTCAGTGTACTTAATGTATTCAAGCACGTTTTTACGCAGCGTTCGCTTTACAAACCCAGACAAACGTTCTTTCAACTCCAAAGGGTCGCTATCCGCCTGCATAAATTGTTTTCGGAATGCTTTTTGATCGCCAAAAGCATGCTCGTCAATTAATGTAGACATGCCATAAAGCTCCATTAAAGAATTTTGTAATGGCGTGGCAGTCAGTAACAGTTTCTTTCGGCCATCTAAAGCTCGTTTGAGAGCTTGACCCATTTTGTTACTTTCACGATGTGCATTCCTAAGCTTGTGGGCTTCATCAATTACGACCAAATCCCACATTTCAGCAACAAGTTTATCTTCTAATCTTGCCGCATAATGGTAAGACATGATGACAATTTGCTTGTTATTGAGAGGATTATAAATACCTTCCCTTTGCAACTGGTTAAATGTTTTTGCATCAATAACTTGAGATGGCAGATTGAATTTTTCTAACAATTCACAGGCCCACTGACGTCTCAATGACGCAGGGCAGATGATTAACAACTTCCGTTTACGTTCAGCCCAGTATTGACAAAGGACTAATCCAGCTTCAATTGTTTTACCCAAACCGACTTCATCAGCAAGTACAACACCTTTGCTGAGCGGATTTTCAATGGCAAAAAGTGCGGCTTCAATCTGGTGTGGGTTCAGATCAACACTGGCGTCAAATAGCGACTGGGATAGCCTATCAACCCCATTATTTGAATGCAGGATTGATAATTCGTGCGCAAAATACTTAGCATGATATTCCGTAATATTGTTCATTCATCTTCCTCATAACTTGGCGCTAAAGCTAAGTTTGCTACTCCATATAACGCTTGTTTGTTTTTCAGCCATAGTTGATATTCAAGTTGCTTTAATGAGTGATTATATGAACAGTCAACATTCCAAAGCCGAAGCAAGTACCCCGCAGTTGCCGCTCTAATCTCAACCTTTAGAACGCCACCCGCCATGCCATAATCCAGTTCAATCGCTTCGCAGTGCTCTATGCGTGGGTGCGGCACTAACTCAAGCTCTACAAAGCGATTCCATTGCCGATCTTGGGTTTCGAGCTCAGTTTCAGACAAAGTCGAATCCTCAATCACAACCGCTGCTTTAATTCGGGTAAGCACAAAGTCACGGAACTCATTATGCTTGCGGTCATAACCACGAACGTGCCAACGCAGGCCATTGTCTACCAGCGTATGCGGCACAATTTCACGCGTGGTTTCACCGCTCGATAACGATACATAGGTGATACGCAAGGCTTTGCCTTTGTGTATGGCCTCGGTGACTTTCGCTACTATAGATAAGCTCGGCTTGTTAAGGTGATAAGGCGCTTCACACGCAAGAGGTGGTTTTACCTTTCCAGTAAAGCCATCGCCGTACCCTTGGCTAATCGTCGCCAGCGTTCTCACAACGTCGTAGTCGAACAAGGGTTCAAAAGCTTGACCACGCTTATGCAACTTGAGCTTTTGGTCATACTCAATGTTGCCTGGTGCAAGCTCTCGGTACATTGTGAAGTCTTTCGTTGCTTGTGCGGCGGCTATGCTGAAGCGATCGACTAAATCCGCCCGCACCGCTTCGCCCTTAAACAATAAGGTGAAATCGATGTGGGCAATGCGATCCCTGGTTGCTTGTGGCAACTGCGCTATCTGCGAAAGCCTATCTGGCTTCGCCACTACTGTTTGTTTCAGACCATCATTTGTCATGCGTCTTGTTTATCCAATTCAACCAGTTTCTTAAAACTCTGTTTATAAAGTACCGTCAGACATCACGTAATCACATTGAAAAGCATCACTCAATGCTGCTCTTCATCCACAATGACTAATCAATCTCTACTGGTTGAAGCTGGACAGATGGACATAAAACACTGAATAGGCTTCAACCTAATTAATTTTATTAGGTATCATCCTATCACAAATTGTTTTGTAGGGAAGACTAAGCGGCAACTTTTTGATCTGGATTGCAATTGCCGCTCAGGTATCAATGTGAAGACCTTGTTTGGTCCATCGATCATAGCCGCTATCAATGCGCTACCCGAACCAGTGGCACCACGATGTTACCGCGATGAGATACCCCTTTGTCCGACCCTGTAGACATCAGGGCTCGTTGCTCACTCTCCCGAATGCGCCTAGCAACTTCTGCCTGAGCTGGTAGCAATGGCAGCATCCCTTCAGCAATCGAGTCTGGTGCAGACTCTTGGCCACAGGACATCAAGTGCTTCCATGGATCTTTAAGAAAGCGCTCGAACGTGATGCCAAATTCAATGATGCGGGCAGAGACGAAGATTTCGCCCCAGTATTCAATGTAGGTGTCTTGGTACATGGAAAGATTCCTCTTGTTGGTTATATACCCTTCCTACTTGCAGCCGCAGCGGTGTTACCTGCATTCGCTCACCCCAATCACATAGAAGATCTATGCTCATGGGGACTCGCTCACTTGCCGCCTAGCTACAACACCAAGTAGTTTGGGTATAACGTAAGTTCACTTTCCATTTTCCAGAGGTTTTCAAATATGCAAGGGGCTATGATAAAGCTTTAAATCGATTGCGGGCATCTTTGTAGTCATAGTGAGCATGTTCTGAGCCACGATGATACAAATCATCCAGGTAAGTTTGTTCCTGCGGCAACTCGTCTTCGCTGATTTCACGCCACCAATGTTTGTTGGCACCTTTAACACCGTCATGCCAGCGGTAACCGCGCTCTTTTAAATAGTCCTTTACGTCAAACGGCGCACCAAACGCACGAACTAACACAGTTCGCCTGTCCGCTTCAGACAACAAGTTTGCAACGGACTCGGGCAACAAATGGAACAACCAGGCCATCGCCAAACAATCGGTTGCAGCTCGGTGTCCTTCATAGAACCAACCTAAGCGAAGCAGCAGGTACTCAAGTTTCCGACTTTCAAAGCCCAGTGCTTTCCAATCTATGCCGCTAGCTGAACAGGCCCAAGATAGATGGCCTAATGCAGCAAACCGCTTTTCAAAGAAAGGACGATCAAACTGAGCATTATGCGCAACCACCAGCGGATCATCGGATAACCAACTCGCTACCAGTGAATCATCAATGTGCTGGCCTTGCACCATCTCATCGGTGATGCCGGTTAACTCGGTAATCAGCTCGGGGATTGGCTTGCCGGGATCTTCATACAAGCTGATCACATCAACAATCGACACAATCCGCTGAGCAGAGGGGCTGTAAAGCACCTTAACCATACCAAGCTCAATAATGGACTCATCATCGGCAGACAGTCCGGTTGTCTCTGTATCGAGCAGCACCATTGGCTGTTCATCACCGACCATAGGAGAAAGTTCAAGTGGCCAGGACTGCGGCTCACGGGTTAATGGAATACGCTCCAGCAATCTAAAATCTTCTGGTCTTTCTGGAATATCCGCGAGGCGCTCTAGCGGAAATGGCGCAGGGGCTCTTGTCATTGATGGTTCCTCTTCAATTCTATTGTTCGCTTTGGGTTATTTCACTGTGCCACAGGTTTCTCTAAATGCACCTTGGATACCTCAGCGTTTTTTTGATCTTTCTACTGGGTGACCCATGTATGAAGGCTTTGGCTAAGCCTTTCAGAAAGCCTTAGCTAAACCCTTTAGGTAACCCTTACCGATACCCTTTAGGTATGGCTTAGCCAACCCCTTTTCAAACGGTTGAAAAAGGCTTGAACTGAGTTCGACTGAGCATTTTAATGATGCTCCTGACTTCGCTTTAAGCCAGTAAATTCAATACGAAGCAGAATTTTACTAACTGTTTTTAAACCCTTTGCAAAGGGTTCAACAAGCCTTGTTTGACGGTTACTTGACCCATGCGTTAACCAGTAGCAGTAACAGGATCAGTAACAGAAACAAGAGCAGTAGGCAGAAGCAGTATTGTCCAAGCCTTGCAGGCTTTGACGAGGGCGAGCAATCCCCACATCAAGCTTTTCAACACAAAAAAGAAATCACCCACGACACAACGTCTTACTCGAACAACTACAGTTTTACCTACAATTTTACTTGTAGAAATCAGCATAGCATCAGATACTGTATAAACAAACAGTATTAATTCTATTTTTTCGAGGTTCGTCATGAGTGTCTCGCTGATAGGCCGTAGCGGCGCACTTGCCTTCATCAAAGCCAAGCGCCTTCGTATTCCATTGTTCATGGAACGTGTTTCTGCTGGTTTTCCCTCACCAGCGCAGGATTATGTTGAGCAAACGCTCGACCTCAACGAGCTGTGCATCAAGCGACCGGCTGCAACGTTCTTTGTGCGTGTTGAAGGTGATTCAATGATTGATGCTGGGATTCACCCAGATGATATTTTGGTGGTTGATCGTTCTGTTCAAGCAGAACACGGTGACATTGTCATCGCTGGCATCCATGGAGAACTCACGGTAAAGGAGCTTCAACTAAGGCCGTGCGTCAAGCTGATCCCAAGAAACCAGGCGTATGAGCCCATTCATATTCCTGAAGGGGCAGAGTTAGAGATATTTGGTGTGGTCACCAATGTGGTGCGAAACATGCGCCGTAAGTCGTGACTGTCCCATGCCTGTATTTGCCTTGGTGGACTGCAACAACTTTTACGCCAGTTGTGAGAAGCTGTTTCGTCCTGATTTAAAAGATACGCCGGTTGTGGTGCTGTCCAACAATGACGGCTGCGTGGTTGCACGCTCGCGTGAAGCTAAGTTACTCGGTATTAAAATGGGCGTACCCGTCTTTCAGATCAAAGCCGAAATGCAGCGCCATGGCATTTTGGCATTCTCCTCTAACTATGCGCTTACAGTTGGGAAATACTTTAGACATCACATGTTGTAATGTTTCAGGTTGTATAAATTAGACGTCGAGATGAGGGGTGGTTACAATTTTTACTATTGGTTAAGAAATATCTTGAAAAAGTAGATGTATGAACGCGTAACCCCCTGGGGGAAGGCTTAGCAGTGTGAATAACGGATGATTTAGGTGTTAATGTGATTGAACAAAATAGGTCGTTTCCAGATGACTTCGGCTTTGACTATTGTCTTATGTGGATTAGTACGGAGAAATATCCCTCATTTATAAGTAGGCCACACCCTGACAGTGGCGAGATCATCCATGACGTTAGGGACAACTCAAAACCATTTGCTCATAAACTTCCAATTTTAATAGACCCCGATGGTATCAATGTGGTGCCAGTGAATCTATATCTTCACTCTTTGTTGGCAGATCCAGATATATCCTCCGATAAGACGATTCAATCCCATGCAGTTGCGTTATTGAGCTTCTATCGGTGGTTGAGCACGGAAATCCCCGAACATACACACCCAAGGACTGGCCTTCTGGTTGATGAAAAACCTCCGTTAACAATATATGACTGCACCGAGAAGGTAGAGGAAAGTCCAATCGTGAGATATCGAGACTATTTATTGGAAAACCTTTATACCAAGGATGAAACTGGAAAAGTCGGTGGTTCTCCAAGTACAGCCTCTTCAGTGGTCCACCGAATGCGATTTCCGTCTGCATCTGTTGAAGTTGGGCGACGACGGCTTCTGAGCCTTTACCGGCCTCACATTCAAGGCACAAGAACACCTGCCTTAACAGTTGCTCCAGGAGATTGCATTGTTCATCGTAATGTTGCCACTGGTACTCTTCCACGGTCCGTTTCTGTTTTTTCAGGTAAAGGCAGAGGGTCTGGATATCCCTGTCATTCATGACCTTCAATGCCTGTTGTCTGACTACTGAGAAGGGTTGATTATCATCAATGTTCTCATCCACAAACAGATGCAGTAACTCTGCCGCTTTCGTGACATTGTCCGCGGCTGACTGCCAGGACAGGAACACTGCTTGTTGTGCAAAGGTGTTGGCAGCTTCTTGTTGCTTGCGGATATGGTAAATGAACCCATCAGTTAACCGTTCCAGTGCCAGTTGTATCCGCTCTGTCAGGTGACATAGCAACCATAGATGCTGCTGTGCGCGTTTGAATCGTTTGAGTTTACTACCGTAATAGTTGATGAGCTCACCGAAGTGTTGTCGATTTTTAAGAGACAGATTAAGCCCATCGATAACGCCATTGATTTGCGTGCGCCATGGCGCTAACTGATGATAAAGGGCAAGCTCTTTTTTAAGTTCAGGTACGGTCAGACTTTTTGCACCGCCTCTGAGCTGGTTCAGGCTTAGTCCGTCATCAATGGCTGTTATGCTGTCCAGAAAGACGTGAAGTTCAGGACTGGTGAGTTGATTAAGTTGGTGCGCCAGGTCTTTTCTGACCTGCTGCATCGCTCTGCTTATCAGTCTCTGGAGTACGGTGTACCTAGGGATAGCAATGCTGTGACTGGTTAGGAATTCAATAGCAGTATCAAAGAGGTAACGCGGCTCCAGCCAGGCATTGCCCACCTGAACAAGGTGGTCGAAAAGAGAATTGAAGTGCTGACTTTCGTCCCATTTGTGATAACCAGCAAGGTCTAATACTTTTGCGTAGAGTCGATCTTTTTGTTTTTGTGAGGGAGTGAATGGTCTGAGCCCCTTGCCGCCAAGCAGCTCTTTACTGATGAACATTAAATCCTTAGAAACCTGCGAGTAAGCGATATCTAGGATGACGGGCTTTGATTTGAAGTATCCCAAAATCGCGACAAAGTAACATCTATGAGCTCTGAGACGAATTGACCGAAAAACTGCCAATTCCGCATCGTTCAGAGAAAAGTACAGACGTTGTTCTTCGATTGAAAAAATGGGTGGGGAATAAAGATCTGCCTGTTCTGCTCTCGTGAGAATAGTAATTTCGTTTTTGATGGCCATATCAGGGCTGTTCCGTATTAAATGTACGATATTTACCTAATTTGCCACACTTATAAGTAGTAACCCACCTCCGCAGCCATTTATTGGTGTGGTCTACAGAGGATTAAGTCTTTTTAGAGGGGAAAATCCCTAGAACCCCATTGTGATACTTGGTAATCATTCCCCCCACGAAATTTATTGCCATTAACTGAAGTAATAGCACGTTTTAACTGATGGTATGCTTCACCTCTGTTCAAGGCTTGCTGGACGTAATGACGCAACGTTGAATTATCAACATACTCCAAAACATAAATAGATTTAATTAAACGGTCGTACTCATGCAATGCTGACAATCTTCGGCTCTTGCCGTTACTCAACTTTCTAATGATTGTGCTTTGAGTGGTGGTTTTACGACTCAATGAACAAACAATATGCTGAATATTGTCCCATTCTTCAGCAATTAGCTTATGATTAATATCTTTCTTTAATTGAATACGGCCTCCGTTCTCTTCAGTCACTTCAAATAGCTCAAAAAACACCTTTTTCATTTTCGCGTATCGAGGGGCGAATGTGTAACCAAAGAAATCTAATATAGCGAAGTTAACATTATTGGTACCATGCGTATCGGTCGATAAGGTATTAGGCTGTATATCTGAAGAGTTGTTATAGAGTAAGTCAAAAGCAAAGTGACCTTCATATTCGTTAGCGCCAATGACTTGCGTACTCACCGGAACATGACGTGGTCAACCAAAATTGACCAACCCAGTTAAGCTACTTTTTTCAATTTCTTCATGTCCGCCTCATATTGATTTGAAATTTCCATACTTTATCTAATTCATGTTTTTCTAAATTAGCTAAAATGCAACTCAGAAATGTCCAGAAGTGAGTTGTGTGGTGTCGAGTGGAGATTGTACGATTAAGCCCCTAAGTAATTAGTCCGTCAGTCTCCCTCGGTAATCAAATTAGTACATCTTAGCGATCAAATTGGTAAAAAATTAGACATGTAGATGAATGCCCACCTTAAAAAATAGACAGCGGGTTGGGCTGGGTGATTTTTCTGGTGTTAGACGCCAGCAACCCATGCGGCAGAATGGTTGCTCACTTACTCGTCTATTTTTAGCGGGAATTCTTAGCCAACTGTACGCGCTGTATGCAGATTTAAGCAGTCGAGTGATGCGCACTTTGGAGGAGATGGCACCACGAGTAGAGGTTTACTCTATTGACGAAGCGTTTTTGGATTTAACCGGTATTGAGTCTGCCATATCTCTTGTCGAGTTCGGACAACAAGTGCGAGAGCGCATAGGCCACTGGATTGGGATCACCGTCTGTGTAGGCATTGCACCGACTAAAACACTCGCCAAACTGGCTAACCATGCCGCCAAAAAATATCCAGCTACTCAGGGGGTTGTAGACCTGACCAATCCAGATCGGCAACGTCGATTGCTCGCATTAGTCCCGGTTGATGATGTTTGGGGCGTTGGTAGACGGCTTTCTAAGCGTTTAAATGCGTTGGGTATCACCACAGCCTTAGATCTCGCCAATGCCTCTCCTAGAGCCATCAGAGACCAGTTTTCAGAGGTTTTAGAAAGAACCGTCAGAGAGCTCAATGGTGAGTCGTGCATTGAACTTGAAGAGATCCCGCCAACTAAGAAGCAAATCGTCTGTAGCCGTTCATTTGGCGTAAAAGTGACGCACTTTGAATTTTTAAGTGAAGCCGTATGCGAATACGCAACCCGCGCCACTGAGAAACTTCGCAAAGAACAGCAGCAAGCCAAAGTGCTGACCGTGTTCATACGTACCAGCCCCTTTAAGGACAACGAGCCGCAGTACAGCAACTCTGCATCGGGTGAATTGCTAATCCCCAGTTGCGACACGCGGGACTTTATCGAGCTGGCCAATCACTTACTCAAGCGGATATGGAAGGATGGTTTTCGTTATGCCAAAGCGGGCGTCATGCTGTCTGACTTTTACGATCCTGGCATGTTTCAACCAGGACTATTCGATGACGTATCGACCCGCTCTAATAGCCAGCAGCTAATGTCTGTATTGGACACCATTAACCAAAGCGGTGCCGGAAAGGTTTTCTTTGCTGGACAAGGACTCAAGAAAGATTGGTCGATGAAGCGAGAGCATTTGTCTCCCGCTTATACAACACGCTGGGACCAGTTGCCGCGAGTGAAGTAGCGCAGTTGACTCAATACGCATTCACTCTGCGACGCAGCATGTTGAGCTTATCAACCTGGCGTCGAATATCACTGAAGAATTCCTCTTTCTCCATGGCCAGCGCTAGCTCCCATTCTTTGGCCAAACCTTGGCAGTCTAAAAATGCGTATCTCAGCTTCGTCTTTGAGATACGCAGCCCCTTGCTAAAGACCACGCGTTTGCCTCGTTGACCGTGAAAACTGTTGATATACCACTCTATGCCAAAGCCATACTTAAAGTCTCTGATACGGACACCAAGCAGACCCCAGTCTTTAAAGGGCTCATTCTCTCGAACCTTGTAATGGGTAACCCAAAAGTCATCAACTTCAGCTCGTGCCAGCGCTTTTAGCCTGTCCGTTTCTTGCTGAAGTAAATCTGATACATCTGCTTTCCATTGTTCATTGACGATTTCTACCAAACCAATTTCCCCATCCAATTAACCCCTAAAGCCAAAACCACTATCCGTTTGGCTTTTGGATCGAAACGCCAAACGTAAAACTGCCGTCACAATCACTGTTTGGCGTCTCGATATAAATCGACTCGCTCAATCCCATACCCGACAAGGGATACAGGCTGATTTCACTTAAAAACACCTAAAAAGACGTATCGCCATGAAGATACAAACCGTTTGGCAAGTTCAGGCCAGAATGCAAACGACGTTTGGCGTCTCAATTTTTTTGGCTAGGTCACCAGCCGCCAAACAGAGCCTATTCTCATACTTTTGCAAAAATGCAATAGGCAGATAGATGAAAGGATTTGTCACCTTTCTGCCCACCGCCAGTGCACCGAATCCTGATAATGACATTTGAGTAAACCGCCAGAGCACTTGGAAATGCCCAAGCGTGAACAGCGCGGTTGATTGAAAACCGTTAGAGCACTTTGAGTGCACAGGAGATAAGTATGTTTGTACTAGGCGTAGATATCGGTTACTCAAACCTGAAGCTGGCAATTGGCCAATCAGGTAGTGAACCGAAAACCATTATTCTACCTGCGGGTGCCGGTCCAGCGGATCGTATGCCGGAGCGTATCGGTGGAGGCGATGATGAAACTTGTTTGTATGTCTCTGTCGATAATGAGCGCTGGGCCGCTGGTGTTCCTGCTGGACGCCTTCAAGGCTGGGAACGAGAGCTTCACCCGGAATATCCCACCACAAAAACCTATAAGGCACTTTTTCATGCCGCCTTGTTAATGGCTGAAACAGAATCCATCGATTTGGTTGTCACTGGATTACCGGTTTCCCAGTTTCATGAACCACAACGTAAGTCTGACCTTGTGCAGCGTTTAAAAGGTGTCCATCAAGTGACGCCTAAGCGCAGCATCACCGTTCATGACGTCAAAGTACTACCACAGCCTGCCGGTGCCTATATGGATCTGGTTCAAACGGGTGGTGATCTGGGCTTGATTGAAGAAGGTCGTGTCGTCGTCATTGATCCCGGCTTCTTTTCTGTTGATTGGGTTGCCCTTGAGGCCGGAGAAATTCGCTACAGCTCATCAGGAACCAGTCTTCAGGCAATGTCCGTGCTACTGGAAACCATCGATAAGCTGATTTCGGAAGATCATGGTGCCAAAGTCGGAATGGATCGACTTGAAAAAGCCATGAGAACCGGCGACTTACAGGTCCTGCTATTTGGAGAAAAAGTCGATATTTCACCTTATCTGAATGCTGCCATGAAAAAGGTAGCGCCTGTTGCTCTTACAGCCATGCGTCAATCCATGCGTGACGAAAGCATTAATGCGGACTTGGTATTGATCGCCGGAGGTGGAGCCTTGGCTTATAAGGAAGCGGCCAAGGAGATTTTTTCACGAAGCAAGATCATCGTGCCTGAGCAGTCTGTTTTGGCGAACGTCCGAGGCTTCTGGTTTTATGGGGCATGATCATGAGAGTTGTCGTCAACATTCCCCCAGGGAGCCACCCAGAACTACTCAAAGAATTGGAAAAGACGCCACCACGGGAACGCGCTGAGCGTCTGCGGATGCTGGCAACCTTTGGGTTAATTCAAATGAGCCAACCCAATCTATCCACGACATCTGTACCGGTGGATGGCCTTGCACCAGATGGTGAAGTTACTTCTATGAGTACAGCGCCAGAACCCAAAGCAGAAACACGTAAACAATCATTAAAATCAAAACTAGGGCTGGGCTTATAACATGGCGTTATCAGTTAGCTGGCTCGATGCCAGGTTAAATAAAGAAGCAAAAGAAACCGTAGTAAAAGCCGACCGAGATGGGCTAAGTGCTCGGGTATCGCCCAAGGGCAAAATTGTTTTTCAGTTTCGTTATCGGTTCGATGGCAAGCAACAGCGGGTAGACATAGGTACTTACCCCCTTATGAAGCTGGCTGAAGCCAGGAATGAGCTGGATAGGTTAAGGGCAGTACTTGATCAAGGCCGAAACCCCAAGCTTTACCTACAGCAGGAACGGGCTAAGTATTCTGCTAATCAAAGCTTCGAATCGATTTTTCGAGACTGGATAGACTCTGCCGGTAAGCAAGGGCTAAAGGAGAAAACGTGGCACTACCAAAAACGCAGCAGTGAAATATATTTGCTGCCCCGACTTGGCAAGTATCCATTAACTGACATCACTGAATTGTCCTTGCGAAACTGTCTTCGTGAGGTTTCGGAATCGTCTCCGTCAAACACAGAGCGCCTAGTGTCTGTACTGCATAAGTTCTATGACTGGCTGATTGATGAACAAATTTTGGAAATTAACGCTGCCGCTGGGATCACAGCAAAAAAGGTTGGCGGTAAAAAAGGAAAACGAACTCGGGTGCTAAATGACAACGAGATCAGGATACTTTGGCGCTATTTGCATGAGTCAAAAATCACTGAGAAGAATCGCATCTACATAAAACTGCTTCTCTTATTGGGAGGGCGCAAGGGCGAACTCATTCAAGCTGAAAAGCATCACTTTGACTTGCAATCTGCAATGTGGACAGTGCCCATAGAGATCCGCAAACAAGGTGAGAAAATTGGAGCGCCGATCATGCGGCCATTGATTAAGCCAGCTATTGAGCTGATTGAACTGGCGATGCAGATGAGCAAATCAACTTACTTGTTTCCCGCGAACGGACAAGAAGAGCTTGCCACAAATGGCTTTGATACCACTATTCCTAACAATGTGAAAATCTGGGCTCGCAGATCGCTTGGTATTGAGATGGAACACTGGTCTATGCATGATCTTCGCAGAACGATGCGAACGCGAATGTCTGCCATCACGACGCAAGAAGTTGCCGAGTTGATGATTGGCCACAGCAAAAAAGGGCTGGATGCTATCTACAACCAATATCAGTACCTGGACGAAATGCGTCATGCTTACGACGTTTGGTATCAACAACTAGAAACCATCATCGAGCCGACAGGCTTTCCATTCAACTGGCGTTTCGGACAATAAAATAAAAGAAAGAGGCTCAGTCCTCTTTCTTCTCATACTCCTCCAAGTCTTCAATGTGCCACAGCTTGTTTCGTGTATTTCGGTTGATACGAGGTTGCGGCAAGCTGCCATCTTTTATTCTTCGCCAGAGCGTCGTATAGCTAATGTGGTAACGAGCCATAACTTCGTAAGACGTTAGAAAAGGGGTTACTTGGTGCGCTACTGCTGTCATCTGCATTCTCCTGAAAATCAATGTAAAGCTATCATCGCCTGATTCATCACTTGTTGATGGTCAGAAAGATGCATGATTTGTTCAGAAGATCAGGCCCATACAAATGAACTTTTAGGACAGCAAGAAAGCAACCGGTAACCAACTCAACCGGCAAACAATTAGAGATAATCGCGAACGTCTTACCATCATTTCTCGATTTTTGGCATAAAAAATATAGGCAAGTTTTGGCTAAAACCCAGTAGGAACAAGGCCTACAGCTAGGTTTGTGTCATGGAATTTGGCTAAAAACGGTAAATATGGCGATTTGTACTCAAGTTTGTACACATTTTCCGAGGTTACGCTTGAACATCATTGAAAAGCAAAGAAACGAGAAAAAGACAAAAAGCCTTTAAATTCAGTACGTAGAGATGTGATTGTGGTGTGCAATGAAAGGTGGTTTTAAGCGTTGAAAGGCTGGGCGGCATCAGGGTGAGAAATAATAGCGAACGTTCTGCGCTTAGACACTTCGCCTAAAAAAAGGGGATTTGACATTAGTTAATCTTCTAAATTACTTTCATGCTCACAAAATAGGCAAGCATATCTACTATTCGATATTGTGCGGTATTCTCGCTTATTATCGCTGTGCTAGCAAACTGGAAAGACATGAACTGAATTTACTCGGCTCACCAGCCTTTACCTGCAACTAACAAGGGAAAGCCAGCTCCACACAAAGAGATGTAAAAATTCAAAAAATTATTATTACATATTCAAAAGCCTCGAATCCGGATACGCATTTAAAGCATAAGTGTTGATGAGGTAATTAGTAACGGCCTAAAACTAACTCAAAAATAAGTAACTCATGATAATGGCGTCTTCCTTACCATTTCCCGATTTAGCTGGGTAATAGTTGTAACGACGGTCCACTTCATTAAAACCTGCTTGCTCATAAATATGGATAGCTGGGTGATTACTTTCACGCACTTCTAACCAAGCACTCTCTGCTTTGGCTTGTTCACAGTGTTCAATAAACGCGTCCAGCAATTTTTGCCCTAGCCCTCTGCCCTGTTGAGAAGGCGCTACTGCAATATTTAATAGTGTCACTTCTCCAACAATATTCTGTCCATAGAAGTAACCAACCACTTGAGAGCCTTCCAGCATCACATGGTGGCAAGCACCGCGACTGGATAAGTCACGAACCAAAGATTCGGCCCAAGGGTGAGAATGTGCTTGCTGCTCGATTTGCCAAACTTGGTCGAGGTGCTCTGCACGCATCGGCGTAATTTCAATTGTCACGCATTAGCTCCGTTAAGAGTACGAACAGATTTGTTGCCACAATGCGCGGCGCTGTTCGTTATTACCATCAATATCTTGTAATAGTGGCGAGGTCAGGTGCTTTGCCTTGATGCTTTGATCAGCCTCACAGCCTGCAAACCACACCCACTCTAGCTGATGTTCACCCAGCATGGATAAGCGCTCAGGCTCTAGGTGTAGCGCATCATCAAGCGTGAGCTTAATGCTTTTTAATACGCGCTCAAACATCAATGCCGTCTCGTTTTCTGGACATATTGGCGATACCAATAGGAGTTTACATGAACTTTGCAAATCCAATAATGGCGATTGATAGCCTTCCAGTCTTTCAGGGTGTACCAGCTCCCATGTGCTGATCCCCATTTCACGTAAATACTGTTTCTCGTTAATTGACATTTTCCGTCACCTATTTGAACGAGGGCAATCCTATCAAATTATCGCGATTATACCTAAAGGACTTCAAGGAACACCTGAACACAATGAGATGATTTGGATATTCCTGAACATAGCGTTTTGCCAACGGCCACACATTGGGTATGACATATGAGGTACATTATGAAATTCTTAAATACGCTACTGCTTTGCACACTGGTAGCCGCCACCAGCATGAGTGTTTTTGCTAATAACAGCGACGAGTGGGAGCTGATTGCAACGAAAGCCGTTAACTTTCATACAGAAACAGATACCGTGACACCAAATAGCTTATTCCGAAACCGAAGCTTCAGTAAAATAAAACTAAAATGTGTGCAAGGAACGGTAGACATTAATGGTTTAAAAGTCGTCATGACAGATGGTAGTGAGAAAAAGCTTTCCTCTATGGGCGTACTAACAAGCGGATTGTCGACTCGTGCCTGGAGCCTTCCAGGTACAAAAGAAGCCAAGCTAAAACGGATTGAAATGACTTACAGTAGCTGGGGAAGCACAAAACTTAGCCTGCTAGGGGTAAGTAAAAAAGCGAAAATAGAGGTCTGGGGCAAAAAGAAAAGTAACCAGTCATCCTAACCTCCCTATCTCAGTTTTCAGTGAATAAGAAAGAAGCCCACTTAGTCGTGGGCTTCTTTCATTTACAGTTCAGAGAACTCTGGCGCATAGTCTATGCGTCCGGAGCGTCCAGCACATTGACCTTCGACCAACTCTGCGACTCGAAATGCACCTTTAGGGACATCCCAAGCACATTCAAAGCCCATCTCGTCGCATGATTGAAAACCCTGGCGCGCGTAATAATCAGGATCGCCCAACACCACACACACTGGGTAGCCAAAATCACGCAGTGAATCAAAACCTTCTTTGATCAACTCTGCAGCGATGCCTTGGCGACGGTAATCTTCATGAACAGCTAATGGCGCTAGCCCTTGCCATGACAAATCTTCACCATTTAAGGTCACAGGGCTAAATAAAGCATGGCCTATCACCTCTCCCTCATCTGTACACGCGACTAAGGAAAGTGTGAATTTGCTGTTTTCGCGCAAACGCATCACAAGCTCAGCTTCAGCTTCCGTTGGGAAGGCGTGTTTCAATAAGCGGTCAATGGTAAGAATGTCCGCAGGGGCTTCAGTTCGAATAAGCATTCGCTACTCCGGTTGGTTGTGCAGGCGCTTGAACTCCTTTCTGAACAAAATCAGCCAATTGATTCAAAGCGACTTGTATTGCTTTCGGTAACTGCTCTAAGTCGACACTGTCCATTAAGTTTTTCACTTCTAAGCCAAGCTCAGTATCACCTTCAATTGAAAGGCGACGTTGGAAGAACAGTGTGTCAGGGTCTTCTTTACGACCAGCAATCAGTACTAGGTCGTTTAGATTACCACTAAAACTCACATCTTCCTGAACTGGTTTTTCAGCTACCACCAATTTTTCGTCTTGATAGCTGATGTACCATGCTAAGTTCAAGTCTTTAATCGCAACTTTTAACCACTTGTCTTCAAGGAACTCAAAGTCACCATCTTCCAAGGCTTCTTTAAACACCATTTTTAGCCCTTCCAGCAACGCTTTTTGCTGAATTGGCTGTGGAAATAACTGGACGGGAGAACGCAAAATATTAGCTGCGTTCTTTACTAGTTGACTGCGAATCTTGTTTAACACGTTCATTATCCGTTACTTTGTCATTAGGTTGCTTATATTAAGCAATCGTGGCGATGAGATTACTGTTATGTATCAATAAAGTGCTTATTTTAGATTGGTGGTTTATTGCTCACTAACGCTTCTTTTTTTGAACTTACGTGTATTATTGATGCGAACAGGTGGATAAACACTTTTACAACCGTATTTTCAAAGTTATAGTTATCTGAGCGTATCCATGTGATTGTCGACTGCACAGCTAAAACCGCGAGCCCTTTAATGGCAAGTAACACTTTAGCTTGGTGGTAGACCGCCGCAGGCTTATCAGGGTGTCGCTTTTTATACACGGACGAATAATCTGGCTCATTGGAGATCGGTAATACCCTAATGCCTTCCCAGCAATTAAAACATTGGTTTGCCACGCTAACCTCAAATAGCCCTTTCTTCTTTGCCATTCTTGATAAAAAACACAATTATCGAATGGTAAGTGACCGTTACTGCGATATCGCAGGTTTAAGTCATGAGGAAATCGTCGGCTTAAACGATTGCCAAGTGCTGGGTGAGCAGTTTTATAAGAAGCTTGCACCATACTATCAGCGCGCGTTCAAAGGGGCACATGTCGAAGCCGAAATCACGCTCGATGAAACCGACCTTGAAACCAGCCTTCACTTTAGTCTTTCGCCAGTTTTTGAAGGTAACGACATTCGCTTTGTTGTTTTTCACGCTGTCGATACTTCAGAAAAGCAGATACTCGTTCGCTCCTTAGAAGAGTCCGAAAGTAAGTTTGCGAAGTTAACACAACTGCTACCAGACGGCTTACTGCTTATCGAGGATGATATTGTCATCTCTGCGAACCCCGCATCAGCGCGCCTTCTCGGACTTAACTCTCCTCATGAATTGTTGGGTGAAGAGCTAAGTCGTTTATTCATCGATGAAAACAGTAAAAAGGTATTTAGTCATCGATTGAGTACATTAATTTCTGACAAACCTTTTGTCTGCTTAACCAGCGCAAGATGCGGCTTTGAACGGAAAGTTCAGCTACACGCGGATTCCACGGCGATATTAGGTAGCGAATCTCAAATTATCCTAATCCAAGATGCTGATGATGCGCCCAAAAACCTGTCTTCTGCATCGAATGAAGACATACACATTGACTCGCTCACCAAACTCTACAACCGCTTTGGCTTCACCAAACGTTTGGAACAGCTGATCAAAAAGCAAACACCGCTTCTGGTGTTCTATTTGGATATCGATAACTTCAAAAACATTAATGACTCACTTGGTCACCATATTGGCGATAAAGTGATTCAAGAGGTATCGGCCCGTCTTAAACGGTTACTGCCAAACCAAGCGATTATTGGTCATTTGGGTGGCGATGAGTTTGGCGTCATTCTGCCGGAGCCAGAAAACACCCGCATGGCTGAAATTTTGTCCGATCGCATTATCTCGTTGATCAACCAACCTTTCGACTTGCACCACTTCAGTAAACGCCTTGCGTGTTCAATTGGTAGCGTTCGATACCCTGAAGACGGACAAGATGCGCGAATCCTACTACAAAATGCCGATACTGCGATGTATGAAGCCAAAGATCGTGGTAGAAATCGTCTGATCAAATTTAACGATCAAATGAACAAAGAAGCGCGTATGCGTTTGTGGCTTGAAATCGAACTGCAAAAAGCATTGCAGCAGAACGGTTTGGAAGTGTGGTATCAACCTAAGGTTAACGCGCGAGACTTCAGTATCAACGGCGCAGAAGCGCTCGTTCGTTGGAAGCATCCAGTCGAAGGGTACATTAGTCCTGGCTCATTCATTCCTGTCGCCGAGCGCGCTGGGTTAATAGAACACCTTGGACGTGTCGTGATGCGTGATGTTTTCAATACGGTAAAACGTTGGAAGCAACAAGGCATACTGCCAGGCCGTGTCGCCATCAACCTCTCTCCCGAGCAATTTGGCAACCCACAGCTGATCGACTTTATGGAAAAGCTGCTTCGCACTACCGAGCTTGATCCAAGCTGCATTACCTTCGAGCTAACCGAAAGTGCCGTGATGAGTGATAGCGAACATACACTGCAAATGTTGAATGCGATTAAAAAGCTTGGCTTCGCTCTCTCTATCGATGACTTTGGTACCGGCTACTCTTCTCTTTCTTACTTAGCGCGTTTCCCTATTGACGAGCTAAAAATCGACCGCGCTTTTATTAATGATATCGACACACTACCGAAACAAGTCACTGTGATTGAAAACATCATTAACCTAGGTAAGTCGCTCGACTTAACTGTCGTTGCCGAGGGGGTGGAAACCCACCAGCAAGCGACCCTGCTCTCTAACCTTCAATGTAATGCGATTCAAGGATTCCATTTTTATCGCCCGCAGCCAAAACATGAAATTGAAGAGCTGTTTGTACAGAATCGTCGTCACAAGAACTAACCTCGACCCGATACCCTTACTCGCAAGGGGTAAATATCGACTTTATTGAGCTAAACCTAACTTAGGTCAATTTCGCTATTCATAATTCTTCATAAAATGCGGACACCTTTTTATTTTCAATGATTGTGAGCATATGGAACTCTTGTGTCCCGCGGGTAACCTGCCTGCGTTAAAAACTGCGATTGATTGCGGTGCCGATGCCGTCTACATTGGTTTCAAAGATGATACCAACGCCCGTCACTTTGCTGGCCTCAACTTTAACGGCAAGAAATTAGAAAAAGCGGTGCAATACGTTCATGACCGCAATAAAAAAATTCATGTCGCGTTGAATACCTTCGCTCATCCCAATGGCTTCGAGCGCTGGACGAACGCAGTAGACAATGCAGCGGCACTGGGTGTAGACGCGCTGATTGTTGCAGACATTGCAGTGCTGGAGTACGCGGCTCGCAAATATCCCGATCTGGAACTACACCTTTCAGTGCAAGCATCAGCGACCAACGTCGCAGCCATTGATTTTTACAAACAAAACTTCAACGTAAAACGGGTAGTACTACCTCGCGTTTTATCGATTCATCAGGTCAAACAGCTTTCGCGCAACATCACTAACGATGTCGAGTTAGAAGTCTTTGCTTTTGGTAGCCTTTGCATCATGTCTGAAGGTCGCTGCTACCTATCGTCTTACATGACAGGCGAGTCTCCAAACACTGTGGGAGCATGCTCTCCAGCTAAGTACGTTCGCTGGCAAGAAACAGAAAATGGTCTGGAATCCCGCCTTAACGACATTTTGATCGATCGCTACAGCACCGGTGAAAATGCGGGCTACCCTACCTTGTGTAAAGGTCGTTTCGAAGCTGAAATCGAAGGCGAGAAAAAACGCTACCACGCACTGGAAGAACCAACCAGTTTGAACACCCTCTCTATGCTGCCAGAACTATTTGCTGCAAATGTGGCTTCTGTAAAAATTGAAGGTCGCCAACGTAGCCCTGCTTACGTAGAACAAGTCACTCGAACATGGCGAGCCGCGATTGACCGTTACCAAGCAAACCCAGAAGCTTACCAAGTCGAAGCGTCTTGGGATGCCGCATTGGCAAACGTATCTGAAGGTACGCAGACCACACTTGGTGCTTATCACCGCAAATGGCAGTAGAGGTTAAGATGGATAATTCAATGAAATACGCGCTTGGCCCGCTGTTGTACTTCTGGCCAAAACAAGATATCGAAGCGTTTTATGAACAAGCGAAATCAAGCTCCGCGGACATCATCTATCTTGGGGAAACCGTATGTTCAAAACGTCGAGAAATGAAGCCTTCGCATTGGCTTGAAATCGCAAAAGAGCTGTCTGCATCTGGCAAGCAAGTGGTGCTATCAACAATGGCACTACTAGAAGCTCCGAGTGAAGTAAACATAATGAAGAAGTACATCGACAACGGTGACTTCGCGATTGAAGCAAATGACGTATCTGCTGTTCAATTGGCATCAGAGCATAAAGTGCCTTTCGTCGTTGGCCCTGCAATCAATACTTATAACGCACACACGCTCAACTTATTTTTGAAGCAAGGTATGATGCGTTGGTGCATGCCTGTCGAGCTATCTCGCGAATGGTTAAACGATACTTTAGTTCAGTGTGACGAGCTTGGTATTCGTAACAAGTTTGAAGTTGAGGTATTTAGCCACGGTTATTTGCCTTTAGCGTATTCCGCTCGCTGTTTCACAGCCCGAGCTGAAAACCGAGCGAAAGACGATTGCGAAACCTGCTGTATCAAATACCCTACGGGTATCCAGGTCAGCAGCCAAGAAGGGCAAGAAGTCTTTAACCTTAACGGCATTCAAACACAGTCAGGGTATTGCTACAACCTCATCAATGACTTACCTACTATGAAAGGGCTGGTTGATGTGGTCCGGTTAAGCCCTCTTGGTATCGACACTTTTTCAGAGTTAGAGCGTTTTCGCTCAAACGAATACGGCGATAATCCTGAAAAGCTCGAAAGCCGCCAATGCAATGGCTATTGGCATCAACTAGCGGGCTTAGAAGTAAAAACCATTTAATCCTTAAAGATAAAAGCGAGGCCTAGCCTCGCTTTTATCTGTTAGCTTTTGTTAGCAGGCTTGCACCCTTGGTTCGACAGAACTCTCATTAAGCAGCTTTTTCACATCTCGCCACAACATACTGATCACGACCAAACTCAATGCAATGTTAGACAATGGGAAAGCTAACCAAATACCTGTCACGCCGAAAAGTTTCGGCATAATGAATAAGAATGGCAACTGGACCAGCATGTTGCCTAGTGTTACAAACATAGCTTTGCTGCCTTTGTTTACTGATTGATAGTACGCGGCCGCCACAACTAAAAAACCATCTAAGAACAACGCAAACATGTGTAAACGAATCCCGATCACGGTGCTATCAATCAACTGTTGGTCAGCATTATTAAACACCGCAACCAGTTCGTACGGGAAAAGGTTCATCAAAACAACGAACGCCACCCCACCAAGCACAGATGTCCCCATCGCGACCTTTAATAACTTTCTGATGTTCTCCTGATTACGTGCACCGTGGTTGAAGCTCACTAAAGGCTGCATACCATTCGCAATTCCTTCTGCTATCAGATAGTAAACCGTCACGATGTACCCCAAAATGGCGTACGCTCCGATCAACATTGCACTTCCGTATTGAGCAAATAACGCGTTGTGCAGTGCCACCATCACAGAGCCGTAGGCGTACATAAAGAAACTTGATGTACCTATCATGATAATCTTTGGTGCAGCATCAACCTGAACTTTGAAGTCGCGGATACGAAGGCGTAATGTTGCTTTTGAAGTAAAGAAGTAACCAATACCGAGCACAGTGACCACTAATTGTGCAAGTGCAGTGGCAATAGCGGCTCCGGTTAACTCCCACTCCAACCAAGCAATAAATACGTAGTCTAATACAATGTTAATAACGGCACCGATGACCATCAAAATCGTTGCTAAGTTCGGGCTGTCGTCATTGCGTAATAAAAACGGAACTGCGATAGAACCCAACGTGAATACGCACGCGACAATCAGAATATGCAAATATTGCAGCGCAAGTTCAAACACTCGCCCTTCCGCACCTTGCCAGCGAATAAATTCATCCGAAAACAAGAACAATATTGTAGCAACGATCGGCATCAATGCCGCTAACAACGTCAATCCGGTCGTTAGGATTCGCTTAGCGCCTTCATGATCGTTCTCTCCTTGCTTGATCGAAGTCAGCGCGCCAGTCCCCACCCCAATCATCATTCCTATACCGAGGATCGAACCGATAATAGGCCACGCAACATTGATCCCAGCTAATCCGTCAGCGCCAACATAACGGCCAATAAAAATGCCATCAACTATTTGATACAAAGAGTAATCACATAAAAAAATTTGTTAGTTGGGTGGGTGAGTGGGTGAGTAAGCCCGTATTAGTTAGGGTTTAAATAAGAAGTCTCCTACTACCCCCCCAAAAAAGCCAACTAACAAAAAAAATTTTGTTAGTTCTCTATTCTTTGCTTCTCTCTTTACCTCATCCCTGTCTGTAAATATTGTATACCAGAAGTATTGGCACTTTCTGTTAGTGTTATTCTAGTACGACATTGGCACATGAATGTGCCAACACCATAAGTAAGTTTACTATTTCTGTTAGTTATCAATTAAACTGATTGAGCCATTACTGAGTGCAAGCACTCATTCGCTAGGCATCAATAACTTTCCTTGACAGCTTTTCTACTTCATCAATCAACAAACTAGATAAACTTACCTGTCTTTTATTAACTGCTGTTTCTGTAGTGATTGCTTCTCTCAATACCTTTTCACTGCCCAAAAAATACAGAGACTTTTCTGCTCTAGTAATTGCAGTGTAAACCCAAGAGTTATCCATAACTCGACTTCTAAAAAGTGGAACTATCACCTGTTCGAACTGACTTCCTTGAGCCTTATGTAACGTAATAGCATAAGCCAACTCCAAGTCATCAATATGATTATAAGTAACGTCAATTACAGCACCCGTATCTGTTTCGACCTTTACTATTGCTTTAACAAGATCATGATTACAGACCTCAATAATCTTACCTAAAGTGCCATTCTGAATATCAAGCTTGTAGTCATTTTTCGTAAAGATGACAGGATCATTAAGACGCAACCCAACATCCTCAAACTCACCATCAAATAAAAGAAACACCTTCTTACCGTATGGATTTTTAATTGCTTGGCAATGCTCATTGATTTCACGAGTCAACTTTCTGGTCGGAGTGATAATCTGACAATTTCCTCCCAATTCTAAATACAGCTCGACTGCTGAATCTACTAAGGAATCATAAGGTGTGCTCTTAAAGCTGATATTCTTAAAGGATAGGTTTTCAGGAATGATTTTTTTTCGGACTTGGTTTGAGTAAAAAGGAATTCCAGAAGATTCCTTTTGTCGCTGCACTACATCCAGCTTCACCGTACTAACAACATCACTTCGAACAATTTCGCTCAAGACCAACCCTGAACCAATCGGTGCTAACTGAGCGTCATCTCCAACAAATATAATTCTCGTAGATGGAGGTATCTTCATTATGAGACGGTACAAGCTAAGGATATCGACCATTGAAGTTTCATCGATAATTAAAAGTGTCGGCTTATCTGACTCAAATTCACTTTCATCAAGCATCGCTAACCTATGAATTGTATAAGTTGGCATATGAATCGATTCACTTAGCCTTTTCGTTGCTCGACCTGAAAGAGCTGTAGCAAATATTTTAAATCCAGAGTACCGATAAGCATCAACAATTGCTTTAAGAACTGTTGTTTTACCTGTGCCTGCACCGCCAGTAATGCAAAGCACTTTAGTCTCTAAGCTTCTTACTACTGCTTCCTCTTGCTTATAAGAGAGAGGGAAAGGTATGCCTTCTAAGGCTTTTCGGTGTGATTCATCAAATACGGTCAACCATTCATGTTTCTGAGATAACTTAGCAAGTCGCTTTGCTATGACTTTCTCCATAATGTAAGTACCAGTATTATGAATTCTTTCACTATTGGGATCGTAGTAGACAGCCAAAGAACTATGGGCATTAATAATAGCTTCTTCGGCTAAATCTTCATCGTTTGCAAGACTAGCGATCCGACTAAATAATATCGAAACATCAGCTACAGTATGTCCTTCAGAGCAATAGTCTCTCATCGCAGACTCAACCATTGCATTAAGCCTTCTCAGATCATCCTCTTCAATATCAAAGTACATCTGTGCAATATTGTCTGTTTCTTCAAATGACAGACCAAAATGCTGTAGTAAATAAGGGTTTTCTTTTACTTGCTCGACTGAGTTCGCTTTGTGGTATCTAAAAAGCCTTGCTTGAACTCGTGGTGGTATTTTCTTCTCAGCAAACCATGATGCGTAACGTAGGTTTTCGTATTTTCTATATCCAGCGATCAAAGCCTCAGCCGAATCTACGGTTAAAACCTTTTTTAGTGACGTTATATCTTTCTGAGAGAGGATTTCGAAAACTGTTCCACCAAAGGTATCAAAAAGCAACCTAGCCTTAGCCTCACCAATACCAACGAAATCTTTTTCTTTAGAGATAAAACCAATAAACTCTTCAGCAGTTTCAGGCAAGACAATTTTGATCTTGTACGGTTCAACAAAGCTCACTTCTGTCATTTCATACCCAGAGTCATCTTTGATTCGAACTTCAGGCTTACCTAGCAGTTCATAGATTTGTCCGACTCTCGGCTCCACCTCAAACTTACTTTCCGAGCAATAAATGGCAGCATATGATCTCGCTGATACTTTATTAGAGCGGTGACTACCTCTAACAAAAACACCATAGAACATATACTTATTGTCTCGGAGTGGGAATGCACTAGTAACACGCACATAGAATCTCAGATTTTCTTTCGATGACATCAAAGCACTCCCAATTCAGCAATAACCTCTTCTAACTCTTGATATCGCTCTAACTTTGCCTTAAGGACTAGAATTTCTTGCTGCGCTCGACTCAGTTGAGTTTCTAGTCTTTGAACTTCAGTAAAGCGTTTATTTCTTTTCGGGGTTGAAGCGATTTCTTGATCTGGTTTTGAAGTGACCGCTATAGGCAGTATTCCAATGCCTCTAAGAGAGTTTTCGAACTTTTCCAAATCTTTCACGATAACATCATTTTGGGTTAGAGCTGATTTGCCAATACCTGCGGCTTTAGCTACTTTAGTTCGATTTAACTTGCCACGATATACCATGCTTATTAGCATCGATTTGATTTCACGATTTAATTCCAATTCCTTATTATCCAGTAGCCCCTCATCAACAGAAGAAATCCACGCTCGAAACTTATCAATATTTTCTTCTTTCAATCCGTTAGACATACTACCTCCTAGAAGTATTCTCATTCAAAATGCGATAAACGGTTTGTCGGGATATCCCATACTGCCTGGCGATTTGAGCTTTTGGTATACGCTGTTCATTTAGAGCTATTACAGCTTTTCGTATATTGCTTGGTATTGAGGGACGACCAATTGGGTTGTCTGAACTTGTTGAGCTAACCTTTTGACATTCAGAAAGGAGGTAATTTTCAAATTTGGCAAATGAATCAAATAAACTGAGGCTAACTACTGATGAGTCCGTTTCATTTTCCGATAACGTTATATTTTCAGCAACGAAGACAATAGAAGCACCTTGAGAAAGGATTTGCTGAGAGCGATGATGCAAATCACTTAAGCTTGTAGCTAGCAAACTAAAAGACTCAACATAAACACTATCCCCACGCTCTAAAAAGCAAATACACTCGCTGAGAGCCTCACTGTTAGAGCCAGGCTTGGCTTTTACCTCTTCGATAAAAACTTTATCTAGCTCGATAGGTACTAGTTTTGATTGAATAGAGTGAATTTGCTCCATCCTACTCACTAAACCAATCTTTCTTGACATCCCCCCCCCTCACCAATATGTAATATTAAACTTAGTATTTTTGTTACAAAGTGTCAAAAAACCATTTTGTTACACATTTTATATTTACCGAAAGCACAAAAAAGCGAGGTTCGTTATTACAAATCTCGCCCTTGTTTTTACATGTCTTGCTAACGGCTCAAAACACAGCGAATCTTGATGAGTATCATCTTCCTGAATGAAAGTTGCATAACTTCACTATTTAGCATAAAAGTTTGAACTCTACACAACTCAATAGCTTACAATAAAAAACAAATTTCATTTTAATGTAACTTATTAAGGGATTTATATGCCTTTCAGCGAAATGATGAATGACACAATAGATATTATCAAAGCAAATGGTGAGCCAACAATTAAAGGGATAAAAGCCAGCGTTCAAGAAAAAATGACCTTTATTCATCGCTCTGATATTTTAATTGAATCAGGAGATCTCATTCAAAGAAGAGCTAGTAATGGAAGTATCTCAAACTACAAGGTAATAGATCCTGGTTTTCACGAATCTTTTGGTAGTATCAAGGCTCATTACCAAATCAAGCACCAAAACCTAAGCATTCAAGAAGCAGAAAAAATGATTCAAAGTATCACTTATAATTTTGGGTCAATCTCAGCAGAACAAATGCAAGTTGGTAACGAAAACACCCAAAACACCACGATCAATATTCAACAGCTTGTTGAAAAGGTAGCCTCCAGTGATGATATTGAAGCAAAAAACAAGCTAAAGCAGTTACTTGAAAACAGCACTGTTGCTAGCGTATTAGGAGCTAGTGTTTCTGGCTTATTGAGCATGCTATAAAAAGTAAAATCCGCATCTCTAAGTTAAGGTGAAGAAAGCATTATGGGGTATTTATATCTTACAATTGCGATAATTGCAGAAGTGATTGGAACAAGTGCTCTAAAAGCATCAGAAGGGTTCACCCAAACATTACCTAGCATTGTGGCAATTATTGGTTACGGAGTTGCTTTTTATTTTCTATCACTAGTACTAAAAGCCATTCCTGTTGGAGTTGCTTACGCTATATGGTCTGGGCTTGGGGTCGTTCTCGTTGCAATCGTAGGAACTGTTGTATTCAATCAAAAGTTAGATTTAGCAGTCATCATTGGGATGCTCTTGATTATTGCTGGAGTATTTGTAATGAACATATTTTCAACATCAGTAAAACACTAACCTGAAATGTAGTAACTCATACTCGACCTTGCATATCCGTTGGCTAGTCACGACTAGATCATACAGTGGAAGTGTTGGTATCGTAGCTAACAAATAGACAGAAGCGAGTTACGCGAAATCTGATAAGCCGCCTATCTCAGATTAGCAAAAGTATCTTGAAACCTTAAACGCTTGTTATATTTCGGTGCTTAAGACTCTATTTGAGACATCTGCTTTCCTCAGGCATTATTAACCTATATTAACAACCAATTGTAAAAAGTAGTCATGGCATTTGCTGACATTTCTGTTCCTGATGTCCTAATAATCGTAATCGTGGGCTTAGTTCAAGTATTAAGCATCGGATTCTTGACTAAAGGATATTTACCTAAAAAAGGCGAGCTACGTGCTCTAAGTGAAGAACAGTCTTTTCTAAGAGAGCAGCTTGCTCAAAACACAGAAGTAGTTGAAACAATTCGAGATGAGCTAGCTCAAAAAACTTGGGCTAAGCAGCAGCTATGGGAACCCAAAAAAGAAGCATATGACCAAGTTTGGGCAAATATGCTTGATATGAAAGAGTTTGTATCAGAACGACTTTCGATAGATGAAACTTACTATGAAATCTTTCTCAACTACTGTGGATTTGCTGGTAGCTTTGATGCTCATACCCCTGAGGACATTATAAATAGCTTCTATGAAAATGCAGAGATCGAAATAGCGCAGCAAAAAGACTGGTTTAACAAAACGTATAACACTGAGCAATATATAAAAGAACAAGATGCGAAGAAAAGCACATACATCCTAAATATGAAAAAGTGCTTGAAGAATATAGAATTACAGTCGTTATATTTATCACCAGAAGTCAGTAGAGTAGCTGATTTTCTTAAGGAGTTGATTTCAAAGCATTTTAAAGATAATTCATATACTTGGCACGTTTATGAACAGGAAGGACTGACCGAATCTGAGTGGTATGAACACATCATTTCAGAGTACAAAAAATTACTAAAATCAATAGATTCTGAAATGGAACATTTACGAATACTGGTTGAAAAAGAGCTATATATTTCCAAGAATTAATGACACCCGACAGGGATGATCAAAGAAATACAAAGCCCTGTTAAGGTGTGAGCAACGCTACCACCAGACCTAAACCATCTCGCTGTAAACACAAAACTCAACCTTGAACTAAAGGGAATCACTCTTAAATGCTTTGTTATACGTTTTTTCGTTCCACAGCCAACCTTCCTTTAGCACTAGCCTCTTTTTGTAAGAAATGCACTAATTTTTGAAAGTCAGGGGTAGATTTTAAGCTTCTACTTATAAACAACACATTACTGTCACTCGATGAATAAATTTCTTTAACACCACTATCAGATAGATTGCCTACCACTAAACTAAACCTCAGGCCAGGTATATGAAACACAACATGTTGATAGCCATCATGACTTTTCACTGTTGGGAATGCCATAACTGGATAGGTAACATCCTGATTGTCTACATAAACAGCTAAAAACAAATCTAAAGAGCTATCTTTAGCAGTACCATTTAGCAAAAATTCTGAGAAGCAGTTCATATAGTTATGTCGAATAATGCCACTAGTTTTCGGCATGCCATAATGACTCCACTCTGTTACCGACATTCGCCAAGCAATACTAACGGCAAAATACATAAAGTGGCTTGCAGTTTTGACATTTGGGGGGAGAAACCAAGTCTCCTCATTATAGTTTGCGAATTTTTTAAATTTAGTGATTTTTGTAGCAAGCTTAAAACCGTTACGACGAGCAATAAGTGGGAGTACTGCATCTTCACCAAACTTAGAAAGTTTTGATTCGCAACTAGCACAAAGCAAGTGCTTTTTTGCTTGCTTAGATGTATATGCTGCGCTTTTATCTCGACCCGAGACCCACACCATATTTTGCCCATCACTCGGAAATCCTTGGCTTATCACGCGATAGATAGACTTAGGCATGAAATGGCTATCTAATAGCCTGCCTTTTTTCCGACATAAGGAGCAAGTCCCATTCATGATAACTCCTAAAACGTATAACGCCGCGTTAAGTGGTGAGCAACGCAGACCACCACACCGAAACCATTGTTCCGTAAGTACTAAAGCTAAATAAAACCGAGAATGCCGAGCGTTGGGAATCCGTCTTAAACGCTTTGTTAGCCATCATTTCGCTTTATCTTTGCAACGCTGTCACGCGCATTCGTTAACTTTAATATTTCCAAAGAAAAAACCATGTTAAGGAGAAAGCGCCCTGACCTTAGGGTATTGCATGTGTCCTCTTGAGGTATGTTATGGTGCTTATTAGTAGCTTGTACTGCGTCGATATATAGATTTTTAAGTTCAGGGTTATGTGCAAACATAGCTTCTAGCTGATCCCTAATCGGTCCATCATCGAGACTTAAGGGAGTTGAGCTATGGGCAAATACATTTCTCAGCTTTCGAAATGTATTGAACATTAACTGCTGTTTGCTCGTAATTAGTCCCAACCTATACGAAATTTCTATTTTTGAAGAGAAAGTTCCTAGCGAACCATTATGCTCAAAAATAGGGTCTCTTTTCTTATCGCTATCAACTAGCTTTTCTTTTATTAGGTTTTCTAGTGCTACATCAATCATGGAAGCCGCAATAAGCACTGCACCACGATCGCTTTCACCTTTTAATATATCTACAACTTGACCATAATCTTTCATTAAAACTCCATAATTGACACACTGATAGCTAACGCCGCGTTAAGGGGGACAGGCACGTACTACAAAAGCTACCGCATAGCAACTTAATCACTGAACCCAACGCAAACTGAAAATGTCACGCGTGCCAAATCCCTCTTAAACGCTTTGTATGGATAATAAGTACTCCAATCGGGTAAGGTGAGACCCAGACTTTAGCTGCAACTAAAGTTCTTCTATCTGG
>NZ_JAWOVM010000018.1:0-69320 GCF_033339895.1 Vibrio sp. 1751 | reverse complement strand
AGAATCGCAATTCATGCTGATAGCACCAACCAAAAGAGCCGGGCTGTAGCCGAGCGCTGTGGTTATGAGTTCGAAGGAGAGCTCAGAAACGAACGTCTTACCACATCGGGAGAGCTGAGTAACACCGTTATTTACGCCAAAATTCGTCGCGACTAACACTCCAATCTAACCGAGCAATGCTAAGCTTTGATCTCAAGCTACCACCATTAACGTTAATTAAGTTTCAGATAAAACAAAGCCCGCTAAAATAGCGGGCTTTGTGTTCATATACGGGAAGTTACTAGTCTAGTTCAACCAGTTTTTTCTCGAACGACTGGTGTTGGTCTAACACGTCTTGCGCAGCACCACCCGTTGCTTTACTTACCACAATGATGGCAAGCGTAGAGAAGATGATGCCCGGTACGATTTCGTACACATCAAACCAACCGCCAGTTAGCTGCTTCCAAACTACGATAGTGATACCACCAACAAGAATACCTGCTAACGCGCCGTTACGGTTCATACCGCTCCAGTAAAGGCTAAGTACAACCGCAGGACCAAATGCCGCACCAAAACCAGCCCAAGCGTAAGATACAAGACCAAGTACTGAGCTATCAGGCGTCATCGCTAGGAATAGCGCAACAAGCGAAATAACGATAACACCGATACGACCAATCATTACGATTTCTTCAGAAGACGCTTCTGGCTTGAATACTTGCTTGTAGAAATCTTCTGCAAGCGCTGAAGATGAAACAAGGAGCTGTGAGTCAGCGGTACTCATTACCGCCGCTAGGATTGCTGCTAACAACATACCCGCAACGACAGGGTGGAATACTGCGTTAACCAATAGCATGAAGATCTTCTCGCCGTCTTCTAGTTGAGTACCCGGATGACCCGTAACCCAAACCAGACCAACAAGACCAACAAGCATTGCACCAACCATAGATAGTGCCGTCCAAATCACTGCGATACGACGTGCAGTCGTTAGATCTTTGTTTGAACGAGACGCTTTAAAACGCGCTAGGATGTGTGGCTGACCAAAGTAACCAAGGCCCCACGCCGCTAGAGAGATAATGGCAATCGCAGACAATGGTTCGCCTTTCGCGTCATTCCATAGCGTTGCAAGTTCTGGGTTGATGTCATGTAGATCAGAACTTAGCTGACCTAAACCACCGTCCATTACCGCTATAGGAACAATCATTAGCGCAGCCGCCATTAGAAGACCTTGCACTAAGTCAGTCCAAGATACCGCTAGGAAACCACCGAATAGTGTGTAAGAAACGACACACACCGTGCCGATGATAACAGCGTAGGTATAATCTAGACCGAATACCGTCTCAAACAGTTTGCCCCCTGCGACCAAACCTGAGCTGGTGTAGAAAAGGAAAAATAGAAGAATGAAAAACGCAGAGATTGTCTGAATCAGTTTCGACTTATCGTTGAAGCGACGTGACAGGAACTCTGGCAACGTTAGCGCGTCAGTTTGGATACTGTAGGTACGAAGGCGTTTTGCACTGATGAGCCAGTTTGCCCATGTACCAAGAAGTAGACCGCCGGCTAACCAGAAGGCCTCGATACCCGCAGCGTACGCATAGCCAGGCAAGCCTAGCAGCAGCCAACCACTCATGTCTGAAGCACCTGCAGATAATGCAGCAGGCCACGGACCTAGGCTACGGCCACCTAGGAAGTAGTCAGATGAATTGGAAGTCCTCTTATACGCGTAAACGCCAATAGCAACCATAATCAGTAAATACGCCACAAAAGTGGACGTGATAGCAAAGCTATTTTCTATCATTAGATAGTCCTCGTTATAATTATTTCCTTCCTTGCCTGCCCTGATATTTTACCGTCTCAGCAATACATCAGAGTATAAAAAACCAATCTGGACCGGCTCTCAGTCCAGTTACTCCAGATTGGCATTACAAGTCAGGTTAGTGAGTTTCGTTCCCCAACTCGAGTAGAGTTGCGTTACCACCCACCGCGGTAATATTTATCGTTCGAGTGCGCTCAGTAATGAAGCGCAACGAGAGATGAGGATCATGAGCCAATTTCGGTGACTCTAAATCCGTTTCAGAAACTAAGCCGACGATTGCACCGTCACGCTTAGCTAGTTGAAGATTGAGCGCATGCTCAATCTGTGAACGCCCAACATAACCCACACTACGTACATCGCTCTCAAGCAACGGGGCAGACGCATCGTACGCAACAACCTGGACTAAGTTAGATGGGAAGTTTGCCAACGCTACAGCTTGCTTAACCAATTGGTTTAGCTCTGCATTGTCACTGCAAACGACCACACTGTTGCCTGCAATTAAGGCACAGGTGATCATCGCAAAAGCACTGTATAACGCATTATCAGCAGGCTCGATGTTGTTTTCACAAATCACCAAAGCCACACCGCGTCCTGCGGCATACAGTTCGTTAGTTTCCCCTGTAGGGCCAACTAACTGGTGAGTTTTTGCAAGAAGAGCTGATGCTTGTTGCAAGTGGTAAGAAACCACCTTGGCAACGGTAGACTGCTGCCCTTCTAGTGCAGATTTAAATGCCAGAACATGCTCGCATTTGTAATCAAAATCAGTCAGATTCCACTGCTCCCACGCAGAGAATGCATCTTTAAAATAGGTGATCTGATGAACCATAATGCGACTCCTTATGCGTTTTCTGCTTGAGCAAGAAGATGTTGAGTAAAGCGGAATAGGTAGTGTGGACCACCAGCTTTCGGGCCAGTACCCGACAAGCCTTGACCACCAAACGGCTGTACACCAACCACAGCGCCAACTTGGTCTCGGTTGATGTAGCAGTTACCTACTCGAGCATGTTTCTCAATCCAACGGTACGTGGTTTCGTTACGGCTATGGATACCCATCGTCAATCCAAAACCCGTTTTGTTGATCTGCGCAACCACGTTCGGTAATTCAGACGCTTTAAAGCGAACAATGTGCAAGATTGGACCAAATTGTTCTTCTTTCAGCACATCGATGCCCGAGATTTCAAACGCACTTGGTGAGACAAAGTCACCATGCTGGCACGATTCATCCAGCTGTAGCTGAGCGACTTTAGTCTGTGTTTTGCTCATTTGCTCAAGGTGAGCGAGGAGTTTTTGTTTTGCATTGCTGTCGATAACCGGACCAACATCTGTTTTGTGTAGGTAAGGTAAACCAACATGCAGTTCATTCATCGCACCCTGAATCAGGTTGATCATACGGTCTGCTACATCTTCTTGTACAAATAGAACACGGAGGGCAGAACAACGCTGACCAGCAGATGCAAACGCCGAACGAATCACATCACGCACCACCTGCTCTGGCAATGCAGTACTGTCCACAATCATTGCGTTTTGGCCACCTGTTTCCGCAATAAACGGAACTGGTTTCGCGCTGCGCTCCGCGAGCGTAACGTTAATGCGTTGCGCCGTTGCCGTTGAGCCAGTGAATGCCACACCAGCAATAGCATCATGAGAAGTCAGTGCATGACCGATCTCAGCGCCGCGACCAGTAAGTAACTGAATCACACCTGCAGGGAAGCCAGCATCAAGCATTAGTTCAATAGCGCGAGCGGCAATTAAGCTTGTTTGCTCAGCAGGTTTTGCAACCACTGTGTTACCCGCAATCAGTGCTGCCGTCACCTGACCAAGGAAGATAGCCAACGGGAAGTTCCAAGGGCTAATACACACAAACACACCAAGACCTTCACGGCTAGAAATGCGTTTCACACCATCAAAGCCTTCTAGCTCAAATGGCTGTAGGTTTTGCGCTTGTTTCGCGTAATAACGACAGAAATCCACTGCTTCACGAACTTCATCAATGCTATCGTGAATCGTTTTACCCGCTTCTTTGTGACAAATCGCCACCAGCTCAGCCAGATTTTCTTCCATTAAGTCAGCAAGCTTTTCTAAACAAGCCGCTTTTTGCTCAACAGGAACACCTTTCCAATCAGAGAAAGCACTTTGCGCCGCATCAATTGCAGCGGAAACGTGATCAAGAGTTGCAAATGCCACTTTGCCGACTTCAATTCGGCGATCGTATGGTGCGGTGATGATCTCAGCCGCATTTTCCTTGATCATGCTTTCGGCAAAGCGTTCACCATTGATCATCGGGCCTGCAACCCACTGGTTGTCCATGAAGCTTTCGACCTGAGCTTCAAATGGCTTCGCTTCACTGTCGATGTCAATGTTGACGCCGTATGAGTTCTTACGCTCAGGGAAAATATCGGCAGGCAATGGAATTTTGTCGTTGTGTAGCGTGTCAAAACCCGTCAACACATCCACAGGGTGATGGGTCAACTCATAAATCGGACAACGCGCATCAACTAGACGGTGTACAAACGAGCTGTTCGCACCATTTTCAAGCAGACGACGAACCAAGTACGGAAGAAGATCAGCATGGCTACCGACAGGAGCATAAATACGTACTGGCTGACCGTACATTTTCATAACATGGTTATACAGTGAATCACCCATACCATGCAGGCGCTGGAACTCGTATTCTTTGTGCTCCGCCATGACAGCAATTGCCGTCACCGTGTGAGCATTGTGGCTTGCAAATTGTGGGTAGATATTACCGCGAACCCCTTCGCTAAGTAGGAAACGAGCACAAGCTAGGTATGCAACGTCCGTCGCTTCTTTGCGAGTGTATACTGGGTAATTTGCATAACCCGCTTGTTGAGACCACTTGATTTCGCTGTCCCAGTACGCGCCTTTAACCAAACGCAGAGGAATAACGTCACCTTGCTCTTTTGCGAGTGCATTTAGCCACACCAAGACTGGTAGCGCACGTTTTGAGTAGGCTTGAATAACCAAACCAAACTTGCCCCAACCTTTCACAAGATCGCTACGGTACACTTTCTCAAATAGCTTCAGAGAAAGCTCAAGGCGATCCGCCTCTTCTGCATCGATTGTGATTGCAACGTCGACTTCAATAGCACGTTTTAGTAGTTGCATTAGTGAGTCATACAACTCTGTCATTACACGTTCTTCATTTGCGACTTCGTAGCGCGGATGTAATGCAGAAAGCTTGATGGAAATCGAAGGCGCTGGACTGGTGTCATTGCCGTAAGTTTCTCGACCTACCGCTTCGATCGCCATTAGGTAATCTTTGAAGTACTTGTTCGCGTCCGCTGTAGTTAACGCCGCCTCACCTAACATATCAAATGAGTAGGTGAAACCTTTGTCGCGCATTGGACGACCGTTCTTTTGCGCTTCTTCGATCGTACGACCACGAACAAACTGGTGACCCATGATCTTCATTGCCTGATACATGGCTTTACGAATCACAGGCTCAGAGAATTTATTTACCAGACGGTTTACAGCCTGACCTGGGCTCTGGGTGCCTTGCTCACCAAGACCAACCACTTTACCTGTTAGCATGAGGCCCCATGTTGATGCGTTAACAAACACAGAGTCAGAGTTTTTCAGGTGAGATTTCCAGTCTGCGACACTCAACTTATCTTTAATCAAAGAATCTGCTGTCGCGGCATCTGGGATGCGCATTAATGCTTCTGCAAGACACATCAGCAAGATACCTTCTTGAGTATCTAAGCTGTATTCCAGCAATAAAGCATCAATCATCTGGATTGACTTCTTATCGGCACGAATGGCTTCGATAAGGTGGGTCGTTTGGGTAGTGATCGCCGATTTTTCATCCTCTGTCGGCGTCGCTAGTGGCAATAGTTGCTCTAGCCATTGAGACTCGTCCACCATATATAATGGCGAGATCAGTGACCACAACTTATCAAGCGGCTGCCCGATAAATTCCGGTGTCAACACGTTCGTAGCTGTAAACATGTGTGTTCCTCAATCTCACTCCTCGAAAACCGCTTCGAGGATTATCAATGGCTGGCAGTGTATTTTGAGGCCGATAAGAATACTTGTCAAAAACTACGACATTTTTGCCAAAAACTCGCTTTTATAACAAAACATCCACATAGTCACATTCAAATAGGTAATATTTTGTGTTGTAAATTTTAATTTTTTCATTGCATTCACAACAAAATATCAAGAATATCAATAAGATTTTTGTGAAGAGCTCGTTCTAAGAGAAAATGTAGGATCAAGTGGCATATCAACCACTGCAAAGAACAGAGAATTTAAAAAAACGAGAGATAGGTCACGTGAATAAAACATAAAAAAACCATGCATAGTGCATGGCTTCATTCTGATTGATGATTATTTGACCTAAAAAAACGCGTTGTTATCCAACTTGTTTTTTATAACGGGAAGGTGATATTCCCTGTAAGCGAGTAAAAGTATGAGTAAAAGTACTCTGGCTTGAGAAGCCAGTAAACTCGGCAATTTGCCCTAAAGAAAGGTGCCCTTGCTCGATTAATTCACGAGCCATGTCGATTCGCTTTCCGAGAACATATTGATGAGGTGTAATCCCCATCTGCTCTTTAAACAAGCAATGGAACTGACTTTCCCCAAGAAACACTCGCCCGGCCAATTGAGCCACACTAATCTTATGACTCAGGTGCTGCTCAATGTAACGATCAATCGCCTCCAAATCAAAGCGCGACTCTTTTCGACTGGTCTCAAATGCCGAGATATGGCGCTGCATTAACGCAATCACAGTGTCGTTACACGCACGACTTAACAGCAGGTCATCCGGATGGTTTCGCATTTCCTGAACCAACATCTGTATCAGCTTCTGAATTTGACTATCTAACTGGAAGTAGACATGGTCTCTCTCCAGGTTATTGATTTTTTGAAGCATTTCGGGATCATCATTTGTCGGTTTGGGCATATTCAGCACCAAAATATCCGATTGATTGATGACGCCACCGAAAGCATGATCAGAGCATGCGGTAACCACACAACCTTGACCAGGGCCGACAAGATTACCTCGCCCGCGCACTTCAAATTCGGCTTGCCCTTTTAAACCAATCACGATCTGCGTATAAGAATGATCGTGGCAATCCATATAAGACGGAAGTGTGATCAGCTCCGCCGGCTTTGGCAACATAATCTCTTGATATGAAAGGATTTTTTGGTTATCTGAATCACTCATTTTAAACAGTCGTCTTTACACGGTCAGCTTACGTCTTCGCATCATATACCTTCTTTGTTGGGTTGCAACTTTTACCCAACTCAATCGACAAGATCAAATCAGCATGATCAAGTTCATTTACATGATCATAGTTCCGGAACGATGATCATGCGAGGTTAATTTACGGTCAGTGAGCAACCAATTTTATTAACAAAAACGGATAGATAGGCAACACCTTACGTATACATAATCAATCAATGTAAAGATCCTTATTACCGAACAATCCGTTATTTTGTAAAACATCGTGCTCCATATTAGATAGGTCGTCCCTGAAACGGATCGAAACCCACGCTTAAACTCAACATAGAGGGATTTCCCCCCTTACTAATATGCTTCTGATTCAATACATTAGTTATCGAGCTTTAAGATGCATACGATCTAAAGCTCTCGGTATCTCATTGATACCTCTAACTTACTTAGCAGACCCTCGCTAGGTAATTTAGAACCTCTTCTACACGTCGACAAGATTATATCTTGTGTTGCCAGCCCGTCTTCAGGCTGGCTTTTTTTTCGCTTCTCAACAATGAAAACAATGGCATAAGCTGATATCATAGCTTTTGTCTCACTGTCCCTCTCCTATGCTTAGGTGCTGCTCTTTCACTCACAAGTGATATGAACGTCAACCACATTACAACTGAGTTGTAGGAAGCATGATCAAGGACGATACGAGTTGTAAGCCGAACATTAGGCGGACATCCGTGAGCGCACATATCTGTAATGAAACAGACCATTTTCCCAATTAAACTCTTCGTTCCATTTCGTCGTTGTCTATGACTACCTGACGAAAACATCGAACACCATGAATTTAATTGGATTGAGCGCCAATCAACGAACGTGTTCTAGCAACGTAACTGCCTACTTGGCAACATCAATACGAGCCATGTAACACGGACGTCTCTGTATTGGTAAAAGCAGTATGTAGTGAGTCCTTTTGTGAATATTTCAGTCGATACCATAGAACAATCCCTCCTTAAACAGCTACCAGGTTGTTGGGGATGCAAAGATAAAGATTCGGTATTCCTATACGTAAACCAGGAATACGCAGAACTGTTAGGGCACACGTCGCCCGAGGAGTGCTTGGGTAAAACTGATTTTGATATGGCCAGCCCAACCACTGAATGCGCGCAAGAATTTCAACGCCAAGATAAACACGTTCTCGAAACTGGCGAGTCACTAAAAATTCTGGATATCCACCCTTATCCAGATGGCCGCTGGCGAGCACATATATTTACTAAAACACCGTGGCGAGATGACAAAGGCGACATCGTAGGCACCATTTTCTACGGAAGAGAACTCACCGACACCGCCGTGATTGAAGTCGGGTATTGGGTTTGTCGTGCAATCAGTACCAACCCAAATCAACAATCCATCTTTCGTTTTTCTGACTTACAACCAAAACCAGAGAAGCTCACATGCCGCGAGCAAGAAACACTTTTCCTCTTGCTCTATGGCAAAAAGCCTCAATTTATCTCTCAGGTCATGGGCATATCAACAAAAACCGTTGAAGGTCACGTCGCACGCTTACGTAATAAGTTTGCAGCGAACAGCAAGAACGAGCTAATAGATAAAGCAATGGAAGCAGGCTACGGCTCTGTTGTACCCAAAACGCTGCTTAAGCATCAATTATCGGTTGTGTTGAATGGAGAGCGATAATTCGCATCGCTTCTACCTACAAAAACACCGCCCCAATTCGGCGGTGTTTGTTTATTCATGAGGGACCATAAGCCTATGGCGCTAAACGATCAATGTCCCAACTTCCATCATGCTGGGAGAAAAGAAAACGATCGTGAAGGCGATGTTCGCCACCTTGCCAAAATTCGATGCTCTTTGGTTTTACGCGAAAGCCACCCCAAAAGGTTGGTACTGGTATTTCACCCTTAGCAAACTTCTGTTTTAGCTCTAAAAACTTACCTTCCAACACACCTCTGGCAGAAATACGGCTACTTTGTTTGCTCGCGATTGCGGCCAACTGGCTCTCTTTGGGACGAGAAGTAAAGTATTTCATATTCTCTACGGCGGTAAGCTTTTCAGCCACACCAGTAATATGAACTTGGCGCTCTAACGGATGCCAAGGGAAGTGCAAACTAATATTGCTGTTATGCTCTAGCTGCTGGGCCTTGCGACTGCCTAGGTTGGTGTAAAACACAAAACCATCTTTGTCGACGTTTTTCAATAGAACAATGCGTTGAAACGGCATGCCATTTTCATCAACCGTTGCAACTGTCATCGCAGTCGGGTCCGTTAAACCCGCTTCAACTGCTTGCTCTAGCCACAGATTAAATTGATCAATAGGATCAGCTTTCAAATCTTTACGACGCAGCCCACCTTTGGTGTACTCACGACGAATATCAGCAAGTTCCATCTTTACTCCTTCACTCGTTTTTGTCGATTGTGCTCCCGATACTGAGGAAATACAAGGACATCATTGTGCTTGTTATCGTTGCCGCTCACAGCATCACAGTGCGTCATTTGATACCATGACACAAAAAACCAGTGAGCTGATCGTGAACTTACTCAACCCCAAAGCCCTACGTCATTTTTTACTGCTACTGTGTGCCGTTGGCATTTCAGGGCTTGCGCTTACTCATCATTACGCAACTCAATACCAACATGATCAATGGCAACAAAAGCTAGAGAGACAAGCCGCGCAAGTATCACAAGAAGTGGACTACGAACTGGCAAAGTTTGAACAGATACCAAACCTATTAAGTCACGACCCAAGACTACTCAAAGCAGTCGAGCGCGGAACGCCCTCTCAAGAGCTCAACCTACTGTTATCAGATTGGTTGAAGCAAAGTTTGGCCGATACGATTTACGTTCATGACCGCACCGGGTTAGTCATTGCCTCAAGTAACTTTCAGCAAGAAGATACGTTTGTTGGCTCTAGTTTTAGCTATCGCCCCTATTTTAAAAATGCGCGACGCGGTGAGCCCGCTCAATACGTTGGATTAGGCGTGCGCTCGAATAAACGTGGGTACTTCTTCTCATCTCCGCTGTGGGTAAATGAGGAAGTCGTTGGCGTGATAACAGTAAAAGTGAATTTGGAGCAATTAGAACAGCGCCTTTCGCAAACCACGACTGACGTACTCATTACAGATAAACACAATGTCGTGTTTATGAGCAATTTACCAGACTGGCGCTATCGTGCACTTTTCCCACTGTCATCGAGCGCAATAAATGAACTTACTGAAACGCGTCAATATGGCGATACCTTACCCGAATATTTTGGTGAGTTAACGGCACACAGTGGTGTCACGGAGTTTGATGACAATCAATTGCTTCTATCACCGAATTACCTCGCATACGCAACACACTTATTGGATAAAGGGTTTCGCGTAGTTGCCTTAATTAACCACAACAGCGTTCTTGCCGCCGTTTTACAGGCCGATATCGTCTTCCTGATCTTATATGCGCTCATTGCTCTAATTGCGTTAGCGTGGTTCCAAACCCTAGTTAACAAAGCGCGCCTTGCTCATCTCAATGTGAGCCTAGAAGAAAAAGTAGTGCAACGGACACTAGTTCTGAGTGAAGCCAACCAAAAGCTACAACAGACCATCCGCCAATATGAACAAAGCCAACAAGAGCTTAAACAAACACAACAAGAGCTGACGCAAGCCGCGAAATTGGCACTGTTGGGCGAGCTATCAGCCAGTATTAATCATGAGATAAATCAGCCACTTTCCGCACTAAGAACCTATACCGAAAACTCGCAGCGTTTGTTGGCAATGGAAAAATACCCAATGGTCGCCGACAATTTGGGCAAAATGCTGACACTTAATGACACCATTTCGGAAGTCATTGCCCGCTTAAAAGTCTTTACTCGGAAAGCCACGCACGATTCACACAATGAAATCTCAGTACTGCACGACGCGGTACATACTGCCACCAGCATTTTGAGCAACAAGCTTATTAAGCAAGGAGTAACACTAAAAGTTCCGGCCATCGACTATGATGTGAAGCTGGCCATTCACAGCGTTGAATTAGAACAAGTGCTGATAAACCTCTTCCACAACGCCGCACAAGCGATGGAAAACCACTGTATCGATCCGCAAATATCCATTGCTGTTCAGTGTCATGATGACAGTTGCGACATTCTTGTTTCCGATAACGGGCCTGGCATGTCGGACGAAGCCCTAGCAAAAATCTTTGATCCATTTTTTACGACTAAGCCAGAGGGCTTAGGATTAGGTTTGACCATCTCCAAACGCATTTTAGAGAGCTATCACGGCTCCCTCTGTGCCTATAAACATCAGAACACAGAACAACAAGCAGGAGGCATGACCTTTATCGTGACGCTACCAATAGTCAATCAGAATAAACGTACTCCAGAAGTGGAAAACGACCATGAATAACTCAGTTTTCTTTGTTGATGACGAACCACACATTCGTGATGCCGTGTCTCAAGCCCTGCTGATTGAAGGGATAGACGTCACCTGCTTACCAAACGCAGTAGAAGCCTTACGCGTAATCGACTCAAATACGCCTGCGATTATCATTACCGATATCCATATGCCCGTGATGGATGGCTTGGAGTTTATGCGAACTTTGCGAAGCAAAAACGATCACTTTCAATTCATCGTACTTACTGGACATGGAGATGTGAAAACCGCGGTAGATGCGATGAAAAGCGGCGCGTACGACTTTCTAGAAAAACCGTTTTCAACGGAACAGCTCATGAAATCGCTCAACAATGCCAGCGATAAACTGAACTTGTTGCAAGAAAACATCTGGCTTAAGAAAGAGCTCGACATGCAAACTCATGTTGGTCCGAAAATGATTGGTCACAGTAAGGCCATGGTGAGCATTCGTCGCGCCTTGATCAGTGCGCCCACAAGCCAGCCGCTCATTTTTGTAGGTCAAGATGGTACGGGTCGGCGACTCGCTGCACAATTTGCCCACGATATACATGCAACACCGGATAGTGAGCTAATCGCCGCTTCTGGTGAAGACCTCTATGAGCTTTCATTAGAAGCGCTCGACAAAGCCATACACCGCTTAAGTGAAGGAAAACGCCACTGCAGTTTGTACTTACATAGCGCAGAGCATGTATCATTTGAGCAATGGGAATACTTATTCAAGCACCCAAAACTTGAGCGTGTTTTTGGCGCGACCACCCAAGCCGAGCCACCTCTAAAATCCCTGGCGACTCTAATTCACTTACCGACGCTCGATGAAAGAAAGGAAGATATAGGGCCTTTATACAAGCACTTTGTGCGCCACACCGCGAGTCGATATCAGTTACAGCCGCCACATATCAGCCTAGAAGAGGTCAAACACCTCACCAGTCTCGAATGGCCAGAAAACGTTAAGCAGCTACGCCAATTTGCTGAACTTCGTGCCCTCAAGCCAGATACTTTTAGAATGGAAGATTGGAACAGTGAGAAAAGTCTTGAAATTCAGAGTATGACTCAGCGCACAGAATACTTTGAATATTGCTTGTTATTCGATGCATTGCAAAGACATCGCGGCAGACTCAAAGAGGTTCAACTAGAATTACAGGTATCACGCAAAACCTTGTACGACAAACTAAAAAAACATCAGTTGGATAAAGCCAAGTTCAAGGCGTAATAGCTATACTCCGGCGCTAATTATGCTTTTGTTTGATTTAGAAAGTGTAAGAAAGCTCATTTGAAGAGAGAATAACCCTCTTCTCATATTTTATTAGCCGAGCATGCTGACATGATCGGTTAATAATAATAAGATCAAAAAGATAATCCGTAATTATATAAGCAGGGACTGTGATGAGCCGAGATAACTACAACAAACTCAACGATGAAGAGTTGGATTTTGTTGATGACAAAACTGCAGCATTGCTCCTCAATACCCCCAACAGCGCGCGTTTTATGCTCTGGGTTATGGTGCTATTTTTCATTGCAGCAATAGGTTGGGCATCTTGGGCTGAAATCGACAAAGTCACGGTTGGTCAAGGCAAAGTGATTCCCTCCTCACAGATACAAGTAGTCCAAAACTTAGAAGGTGGCTTAGTCAAAGAAATCTTGGTCAAAGAAGGCCAGTTGGTTGAAAAAGGCCAACAGTTACTGCTTATCGACGACACCCGCTTTCGCTCAGATTTTCGTGAACGTGAGCAACAAGTTGCCAACCTTACCGCATCTGTGCTGCAACTATCCGCTTCTATTAACAGTGTTGCCGTTAATCGTGATTTTGAAACGGAAAACTGGCGTCAAAGTGTACTACTTGATTACGGTAAACTGACCTTCCCACCAACCTTGGAAGAGACTCGACCTCAACTCACACAGCGTCAAAAAGCAGAATATCGCGAAGATCTAGATAATTTACGCAACCAACTTTCTGTTATTGACCAACAAGTGCAGCAAAAGCAGCAGGACTTGGTAGAGATCCAAGCACGAGTAAGGAACTTGCGTCAAAGCTACCAATACGCGAAAAAAGAACTCGATATCACCAAACCTTTGGCAGACGAGGGCGTTGTTCCTCGTATTGAACTGCTCAAATTACAGCGCCAAGTCAACGATACCCGTCGTGAAATGACGTCCAGTGAGCTCAAGATTCCCGTATTGCAATCAGCGATTCGAGAATCCATGCTCAACCGTATTGATGTTGCACTCAAATTCCGCTCTGAACAGCAAGAGAAACTCAACAGCGCCCAAGACCAGTTATCTGCTTTGGTTGAATCAGCGGTGGGCTTGGAAGATAGAGTAAACCGAACGGTTGTGAATTCGCCAGTAACAGGCAAAATCAAAACACTGAACATCAATACTGTCGGTGGTGTTATCCAACCTGGTATAGATATCGTCGAGATCGTACCAACAGAAGACACACTATTGGTAGAGGCGAAAATTGCGCCAAAAGACATCGCATTTTTACGCCCAGATCTTCATGCTATCGTGAAATTTACAGCTTACGACTTCACAAAGTACGGCGGTTTAGAGGGAGAGTTGGAACATATCAGCGCGGATACCACTCAAGATGAAGAAGGCAACAGCTTCTACATTGTTCGTGTACGCACCGAAAAAACAAACTTTGGTCAAGATGCAGATTTACCAATCATTCCAGGAATGACAGCATCGGTCGATATCATCACAGGGAAGCGAACCGTTTTGGAATATCTACTTAAACCGATTTTAAGTGCCAAAACGAACGCCTTGAAGGAGTAAACCACATTAAGATACTCGCGATAGGGAGTATTGAGCGATAAGTGATTAAATAAAAAGCACTTATTTCTCACTGACGAACTCTCTAGAAGAGTATACTTGTGATACGAGTCGAATATGCGATCCAATTTGCAGCGTAAAGTTACATTATTAATCAGCTTAAGTTGTTTGTCGTTCCAACTTGGTGCGCTGAACAGTAAAGAACAACGATGGGTCAATACGGTCACAGCGGTGTACGGCGAACGTGCGGGATTGCGCGTAAATACATGGCGAAAGAACCTCGACTTATTTAAACAATTAGAGACTCATGAACAGCTCGCTGGCGTTAACGACTTTTTTAATCAGCTGTATTTCGTTGACGACATAAAACTGTGGGGAAAGACAGATTATTGGGCTACGCCACTCGAATTTTTAGGGAGTAACGCAGGAGACTGTGAAGATTTCACTATTGCTAAGTACTTCTCTTTACTCGAGCTAGGAATACCAGATTCAAAGATGCGTTTAATATACGTAAAAGCCATCGAACTGAATCAGTTTCACATGGTATTAGCTTACTACCCTACCCCAAGTTCTGAGCCGCTCATTCTCGATAATATCAATCCTGACATTGTCCGAGCCTCTAAGCGTAGCGACTTGCTACCGATATACAGTTTTAATGGTACAAACCTGTGGTTGATGAAGTCATCTGCTAGCACTGGAGAGCTAGCAGGGAAAGCATCACGGTTGAGCCTTTGGAATGACTTACGCTCGCGCGAACGTAAGTTGCAGTTAAATAAACCTAAAATTAACTATGACGAGTGAGAAACATGACCCTATATAAGAAGCTTGTGGTGGGGATGGTTACGGTCTTTATACTCTTGTTGGCATCAGTATTCGTAATCCAATTCAACACGACTCGAGACAGCTTGGAGCAACAGCAACGTTCAGAGGTCAACAACACTATTAACACCGTAGGTTTGGCACTGGCTCCTTACCTAAAGGACAAAGATAAAGTCGCGGTTGAGTCCGTGATTAATGCTCTATTTGACGGCAGCACCTACTCCGTTGTTCGTCTTACAGCATTAGATTCTGACTACCAGATCGTGCGTACTTACCCAGTTAAACCAAGTACGGTGCCACAATGGTTTATCGACATGAATCTATTTAAAGCGATTCACGATAAGCGTGTTGTGACCAGTGGTTGGATGCAGCTCGCCGAAGTAGAAATCATTAGTCACCCAGGCGCAGCTTACGAGCAGCTCTGGCAAGGTTTTATTGGCTTGCTGTCTGTATTCAGTGTTATTTTTCTAGCTGGTTTAGTGGCAATTTCATACATCCTACGTCGCTCGCTAAAACCATTAACGGCCATCGTAAATAAAATGCATGAAATCGCGAATAACCAATTTGGTGAACCGCTTGCTCGTCCAAGAACCAAAGATCTTATCGCGGTGGTAGATGGCATTAACATGATGTCTGCTCAAATCGAGCTATCATTCAAAGAGCAAGCCAAAGAGGCGCAACGTCTGCGTGCTCAGGCTTACCTCGATCCTATATCTAAATTGGGTAACCGCTCATTCTACATCAACCAAATCGACCAATGGCTTGCAGAGCAAACGCAAGGGGGTATCGCGCTACTCCATGCTGAATACATTGGGGACATTTACGAGACCAAAGATTACCAACGCGCAGATGCCCACGTTAAAGAACTGTCTCAACGTTTGAAAAACACCATTGATGTACCGGGTGCCACTATTGCTCGCTTGTCTAGTGATGAGTTCGGCTTGCTTTTCCCTCATATGGATGAGAGCGAGTTACGCATTTTATCGGACAGCATCGTCAATTGTGTGAACGGCCTAAATACTGACCCAACAGGCTTAGCAAAACCTAAAGCGTCACTAGGGGTTGCACACAGCAAAGATCAGAAAACGCGTTCTGAAATCCTCTCGATGGTGGACAACGCACTATCGAAAGCCAAAGCGCAACCAGACAAGCCATACGGCTTCATTGGCAGTGATACACCTTCTAGTTTGATGGGTAAACAGCAATGGAAAGCGTTGGTTGAAGAAGCCATTCATAGTGATTGGGTTAAATTCCGTTTCCAAGCTGCGAAAAACACATGGGGTAAAGTATTCCACAACGAAGTATTTTCAAGCATCGAAAAAGATGGTGAAACGTATCGTGCGAATCAATACCTATTCGCACTAGAACAGTTAGACGCCACCAACATCTTTGACCAGTATGTCATTGAATCAATGATTAAGATGCTAGAAAATGGTGAACTTAATGACCCAGTCGCGATTAACATCGCGCAAAGCAGCTTGTCTCAACCATCGTTTATTCGCTGGACAACTAGCATGCTAGAGAAACACGCCAAAGTGGCCTCTAAGCTACATTTTGAAATTCCAGAGGAATGCTTTATCGATCAGCCTCACCACACAGCACTGTTATGTAATGCCATTCGCCAATCAGGTGCTGAGTTCGGCGTAGATAACTACGGACGTAACTTCCAATCTTTGGAATACATCCAAGAGTTCCGCCCGAACTATGTGAAGCTCGATTACCTATTCACACACAACTTGCACGACGAAAAACAGAAATTCACGCTAACGTCGATCTCTCGTACTGCCCACAACCTTGGTATTACGACTATCGCATCGCGTATCGAAACTCAGATCCAGTTGGATTTCCTCACTGAACATTTTGTTGAGGTATTCCAAGGATTCATCGTCGACAAGGAATAAAAAGGTTTATCAACGATGAAAGACCCTTTACTGAATTCGCTCATCTACGTTAGCCGTTACTATGGGTTAGCTAACTCGCCAGAAGCGCTAGTCAACGGACTACCGCTATCTGACGGTAAACTGACCCCATTTTTGCTACCAAGAGCAGCGGAAAGGGCCGGATTGGTTGCCAAGGAAAACCGCGCAGAGCTGGAGAGCATCTCCAGCCTAATTCTGCCGGCAATCTTAGTTCTTAAAGGCGGTGACTCTTGCGTTCTCAACAGCATCAATATGGAGAAACGCGAGGCCGAAGTCACCACCCTAGAAAGTGGAATGGTGCCGATCTCTATTCCATTAGAAGACCTACTTGAGCAATACACTGGTCGGTACTTTTTAGTTAAAAAGCAATTCCGTTTCGATGAGCGCTCTCCCGAAGTGCTCAAAACCAACGAAGGCCACTGGTTCTGGTCAACCTTGTGGCAGTCAAAACGCATCTACCGTGATGTTTTAATCGCATCACTTCTCATCAACCTCTTTGCGGTTGCCGCTCCGCTATTCACTCGCTTGGTGTACGACAAAGTGGTTCCGAATCTTGCGTTTGAAACCCTATGGGTACTAGCAAGTGGCATCTTTGTCGTGTTCCTGTTCGACTTCATTCTCAAGTCGCTGAGAAATTACTTCATTGATGTGGCGGGCAAGAAGTCTGACATTCTGATTTCATCCAAACTGTTCAGCAAAGTGATGGGGATTAGAATGGAATCGAAGCCGCCTTCGGTCGGTGCCTTCGCTCGCCATTTACAAGAATTCGAATCTATTCGAGAGTTTTTTACTTCAGCGACCGTCAGTGCTCTCATTGATTTGCCTTTTGCCATTCTGTTCTTAGTGATTATATGGCTAATGGCTGGCGATCTTGTGTATGTTCCAATGGTGGGCGTGGTCATTTTGATTATTCATTCGCTACTGATACAAGGGCCGCTGCGCCGCTCCATTGAGGAGGGTTCACGCCTAGCATCGCAAAAATATGCCAATTTGATAGAGAGCTTGGCTGGGTTAGAAACCGTAAAAATGCTCAGTGCGCAAAGCCAATTCCAATACCGCTGGGAAGAGGCAGTTGCACACATGGCGAACTGGAATATAAAAAGCCGCCGAATTACGGATAGCATTCAAAACGCAGCAGGTTTTGTGCAGCAAAGTAGTAACGTAGGGATGATCATCCTAGGCGTTTACTTGATTGCAGAGGGCGACTTAACCATGGGTGGTTTGATTGCCGCAACCATGCTTAGCGGCCGCGCGATTGGTCCTTTGGTTCAGTTATCCTTACTCTCTACGCGCTACAACCAAGCGAAGTCTTCTATGACAATTATCAATCAAGTCATGGAAATGCCGGATGAACAAGAAGAAGGTAAACGTTACATTCACCGTCCAATAGTACAAGGCAAAATTGAACTTGAACGCGTGACCTTCCACTACCCAGATTCACCGGTGGCGTCGATTCGAGATTTGAGCTTGACCATTAGCCCAGGCGAAAAAGTAGCGATCATAGGCCGTATCGGTTCGGGTAAAACCACGTTAGAGCGTCTCATCATGGGCTTGTATCAGCCGACGGAAGGTCATGTTCGCATTGATGATACCGACATCGCACAGCTGCATCATGTCGACATTCGCCGTAATATTGGTTGTGTGCCGCAAGATTCGAATCTGTTCTTTGGTTCTATCCGCGACAACATTACGCTAGGCCGCCCATTAACCGATGACCGTGACGTACTAGACGCAGCGAATCGTGCCGGTGTTACTGCGTTTACGCAATCTGACCCAGCGGGCTTAGAACGCCAAGTTGGTGAAGGTGGTGCAATGCTTTCGGGGGGTCAACGTCAAGCAGTCACGATCGCTCGTGCATTTTTGGGTCGTCCTCCTGTTCTACTAATGGATGAACCAACCAGTGCGATGGATAATCGCTCAGAGATGCACATTAAACATCAATTAGCACAGTTGAAACCTAGTGAAACGCTGATTCTGATTACGCACAAAACGTCTATGCTCGACATCGTTGATCGCGTAATTGTGATGGAGAAAGGCAGCATCATCGCAGATGGCCCTAAAGCGCAAGTGCTGAACGATTTGAAACAAGGCAAAGTGCGTGCGGTTAGCTAGCCTGAATTCACATTGATAAAAGACAAGGGCCCCGTTTAACTTGTGTTTAACGGGGCTTATTTTATTGGGAGCCCGAGATAATTAAGTTCTTCAAGCGCGACCCAAACGAGTACAAGGCCAACAATCACGAATAAAATCATAATCGCCTTTTCATCTTCTTCCATTTTTCAACGCCCTAAAAGCTATTTCAATTAATACACCTTAGGTTATCAGGACAAAAGTCATATTCAGCTCGTTTATGAGGAACTAGCATCATAGAATGTCGGATATGGGATACAGCTCAAAGATTGCTCTATTCAAAATCACGTCAGCTTTGGTTGAATATAAGTAATAAAGCCAAAGAGTTCGCAATGCTCACTAAGTCTTTGATTAACCAATATAGTACTCTGTGGTACCTCAACACAGAGACAAATGGTGTAAAGAAAAATTGTGATTACTTACAGCAAAAAATCAGCTATAAAAGCCGCTTTCTAGATATCGTCGAGATGAAGAAATGAATGATTGGATCCAATTAGAGCAAGTGAGCCAGTATTTCACTACGGGCTCCCTCGGTTACAAACTATTGATGGGCATTTTTGTCCTGATCGCGTATCGCATCCTGAAGAGGATTGTAAATAGAGCCATCCTAAATTTGGCAACAACGAAAGGTGTAAAAAAGGCTCGTTTGAGTTTTATTCAGCGCTGTTTCAATGTCGCGCTGCTATTTTTGACCGCCTCTATTTTTGCCATTATCACAGGTATTGGCTATGGCGATGTGTCTTTGTTCCTATCGTCCATTTTTGCCGTATTAGGTGTGGCGTTTATTGCGCAGTGGTCAATTCTGAGCAACATCACTGCCAGCTTTTTGATCTTTTTTGTCTTCCCATACCGAGTGGGTGACCGAATTAAAGTCGTAGACAAAGATGAAGACATCTGCGGTGAGATTCAAGAAATCAGCATGTTTCACGTGTTAATTAAGCACGACAACGGTAACTTGATCACTTACCCAAACAACCAGATTTTGCAAAAAGCAGTGCTAAAGCTGGCAAAAAACAAGCCAGAGCCAAGTAAAGCAAAATCTCGGATTTATACTCGCAGAAAGAAATAACCCACTAAAAAGCCGATGTATCTACATCGGCTTTTTTAATGCACTTCTTTTTAAGTTTTAGTGTTGACCTCAACTTATCTTGAGGTTTTAGCCTTAGTCGCACGATTAAAAATCAACAATGAAAAAAGGAACCATTGTGTCCAAAATTGCGATTATTTATTTCTCTAAAACCGACGTTACTGGTCAGCTTGCTCGCGCGATTGCCGCAGGTGTTGAACAACAAGGCATTAAGCAGCAAGATGAATGTGAAATCCTCTCTCACCGAATTGAAGGCAGTGAGATTATTGAGGGACGTTTTGTGAACCCTAAACTAATGGATGAACTTGCTGAGTGTGATGCGATTATCTTTGGCTCACCGACCTATATGGGCGGTGTAGCAGCGCAGTTTAAAGCATTTGCAGATGCAAGCAGTGAATCTTGGTATTACCAAAAATGGGCGAGCAAAATCGCGGCTGGCTTTACCAGTGGTGGGGCAATGAATGGCGACCAATCTTGCACATTACAATATCTACAAACGCTCGCTAACCAACACGGCATGATGTGGGTCGGGTTGGATAAGATCAGCAATTCTGGGGAGCAAAACCTGAATCGTTATGGTGTACAAGGTGGTATTGTTGCACAAGGTGGTGAAGGTGGTCAGTTGCATGCTTCTGATGTTGCAACGGCGGAGTATCTTGGCAAACGAGTCGCTATGCTCGTGAATAAGCTCTCCACTCGCTAACAATAAAAAGAAGCCCCGTAAGATACATCTTCGGGGCTTCATATTTATCGCTTGTTTTGAGCGCTACTTCTTGATGTAGAGGTCTTTCGAGTAGATACGACCTTCTACGTTGTTCTTGGCAAAACCGCCAACCGTAGGACGAACCAAACGCGCTTGCATGTAGTAGTAAATCGGTGCGATTGGCATATCCGCCGCCAACAATTGCTCGGCTTGATCATAGAAACCTTGGCGTGCTTTCTCATTGGTTGCAGCCAATGCACTGTTCATCGCGTTGTCGTACGCTTCACTGCTGTAACGTGCAAAGTTACCCGAGGAACCTGAGCGAAGTAAGCTCAGGAAAGTAGACGCTTCATTGTAATCACCACACCAGGAAGCGCGCATCACATCGAAATTGCCTTGTTTACGCGCCACTAAGTACGACTTCCACTCTTGGTTTTCTAACTCCACGTTTGCACCGAGATTTTTTTGTAGCATCGACGCTATCGCAACCGCGATCGATTTGTTTGCCTCACTGGTGTTGTACAGCAATTTAAAATCGAGCGGCTTGTCTTGGCTGTAACCCGCTTCTTTTAACAACTGACGCGCTTTCTCGTCACGTTGTTGCTGACTCCACTTACTGTATTCAGGCGGCGTCGCATCAAACCCTGCGGTGTACTGATGCGCAAAAGTATAAGCAGGAAGGTTGCCCACTTGCGTGACACCATTCGTAATCACATCGCGCATGATGGAGTACGACACCGCTTGACGCACTCGCACATCATCAAATGGCGGACGAGTGGTATTGAACGCGTAGTAATACGTACACAATAATGGCACCACCGTGTAAGCCTGCTTGTAATCTTGTTTAAGCTTCTGCGCCATATGAGTCGGCACATCTGACGTGATATCCAGCTCTCCTGCCGCAAAGCGATTGATAGACGCGTTTTGGTTTTCAAACGGAATGTAAGTCACTCTGTTTAGATGCGTATCTGCGCTGTCCCAGTAACTTGGACTCTTAACCAGTTCAATGCGTTCATTCACGACCCACTTATCCAATGTGAATGCACCGTTGCTAACAAATTGGTCTGGATCGCTCCACGGCTTGTCGCGGTTTTCCACTGTCGCTTGATGCACTGGCATCATGGACGTGTGCCCAGTCATAGCAACAAAGTACGGCACTTGACTGTCCAACTCAAAACGTAGGGTGTATTTATCCACTGCCTTGATACCGAGATCGTCCAAAGGCTTTTTGCCCTCTGCTACATCGGCGATGTTTTTGATCTTGGTGAGTTTGAGATACCAAACATTTGGAGAAGCGGTCTTCGGGTCCACCGCTCGGCGCAGTGAATAGACAAAATCATCCGCTGTCACAGGCTCGCCATTCGACCATTTCGCGTCTTTGCGCAAGTGAAAAGTAAAGGTTTGGTTATCCTTGGTTTCCCATGATTCTGCCACACCGGGAATAATGTTTCCGTCACGATCTTGAATCACAAGCCCTTCAAATAAGTCACGAATCACATGCATTTCTGGCAGACCTTCGGCTTTCGCTGGGTCAAGTGTCGCCGCCTCTGCGTCATTCGCACGTACTAAATGCTGTTCTGCGGCAAGTTGAATGCCTTTAGGTAAGGTCTCCGCAGCAACTGATGTAGCAAGAAAAGGGGTGAATAAAGAGGAAATCAGCAACGCCGTTGAATGTTTTTTAAAATCCATATCGTTTTTCGTTCTCCTAACGCGTCTTGTGAAGCAAGTGCCACAATTAACATTTCAACCGTTGACGAGTTTAAACGGTTCAGTTTAGCTAGGTGTAATTAGCTTAGATATTGATACTACTTCATCAATCAGGAGATTACGGTGAGTCTAATTCCAAGAACGGAAAGAGCGGCATTTTTAATTCGGCCAACATCATACGGTCAATCCGTGCTTGGTGCGCCATTACTGTATTTTCCGGCTCAAGTCGAAAGTGCTTCACGAGGTTTGATTTTGGCAGGCACTCACGGGGATGAGACAGCCTCGATTGCAGGTTTGTCCTGCGCGCTAAGAAGCTTGCCTGCTGAAAACTTACGACATGATGTGATTCTGTCAATGAATCCTGACGGCAACCAGCTAGGCACACGCGCAAATGCAAACCAAGTGGACCTCAATCGCGCGTTTCCAACCCAAAATTGGACTGAGCATGGCACAGTGTATCGATGGAGTTCTCACACCCCCGTTCGAGACGTACAGGTGAAAACTGGCACTAAAAATCAACTAGAGCCTGAAGTTAGCGCTTTAATTAACTTGATTGAACTGCGCAAGCCAAAGTTTGTGGTGTCGTTTCATGAACCGCTTGCGTTTGTGGATGATCCCAAACATTCCGACCTTGCCAAATGGCTCCGCGAGCAGTTCCAACTGCCAATTGTAGACGATGTCGACTACGAAACACCCGGCTCATTCGGCACTTGGTGTAGTGAACGTGATTTACCTTGCATCACGTTGGAATTACCCGCGATTTCTGCCGATCTCACCATTGAAAAACATCTCTCCGCTTTTATTGCTTTGCTGAGGCACGATCCGGATCTCTAGTCCGCTGTTAAACAAGCGATCATGTGAGGATCTGTTTGATGTCGGTACTAATATCGCTGATCAACTGACGGGCACTGTCGTCTCTTTGCTGAACCAAGATGATAAACAGCAAATCGGTGATCACGTTTTGCGCGGTACGCGAAGCAATGGATGAGCTGCGATGTTCCGTTTCATTGGCAATCGTATCAAACGTAATATCGGCAATACCGCGCAAGCGACTTCTTCCAGGCGCAGATAACGCAATCACCTTCGCGCCCTGCTCTTTTGCCGCTTCTGCCGCGACGAGAATTTCTTTGCGCTCACCCGAAAACGAGATTGCGATCTGAACATCTTCTGGAGAGAGCGTGCGGGCAACAGCAATCTGCACGTGGCTGTCTTGTTCAGAAAGCGCCGTAATACCAAGTTTAAGCAGTTTAAAGCTTAAATCCTTGGCGGTCAGTGCAGAGCCCCCAATCCCGACCACTTGCACTCGACGCGCTTCACTCAACCATTTCACCGCTTGGTGACACGCTTCGTAAGACAGCGTATTGGTGGTTTGAAACATAGCGTCGGTTTTCGCTTTCACCAGTTTCTGTGAAATTACCGCAATGGGGTCGTCAGCCAAAATATCACTGTGCAGCGGTGTCGACTGCATCGCATGCTTACGGCCAATCTCTTCATTCAGAGCTAACTTAAACTCGCTGTAACCTTTAAAGCCGATACGCTGAGTAAATTTCACAATGCTCGATTGACTCACTTTTACTTGCGCCGCAAGTTCTTGGCTGGTGAGCAGCGCCGCCTTTTCTGCGTTTTCAACAATCCAATCGCCAACCAAACGACCACTTTGCGAAAGCTGAGTACGCCTCGCGACTATCTTATTGATAACTGACACAACAAAAACCTCAAAAACTTTAAATAAATTATTCCAAATCAGAAATAATAGGCGTTTGATTTAACCCCCTGATTATTCTAACCAAGACAGTTAATCCCGGACGTAATAGACGTATATTTTCTCTCATTATTCCAAATTTCTCCTGCATAAAGAATAACCTCAAGTGTGATTTTTATCACCAAACCTGAATATTTTATTCCATAAAATCGCCCTCAGATTGAACATTACGAAGAGTGCAAAACATGAAAATTGATTTAAGCAGATTGGTGACAGAAAGCCGTAACCCAGCCAGTGCCGAGATCGATACGCTTTCGACCATCGAGATGCTGCAAGTCATTAATGAAGAGGATCAAAAAGTCCCGCTCGCGGTAAAAGCGGTGCTACCACAAATTGCAGAGACAGTTGACGCAATTACCCAAGCTTTTGCAAATGGTGGCCGTTTAATTTACATGGGAGCTGGTACATCAGGTCGCTTAGGCATTCTTGATGCAAGCGAGTGTCCTCCTACCTACGGCACGCATCCAGATATGGTGATTGGCTTAATTGCTGGTGGACATCAAGCGATTTTAAAAGCGGTAGAAAACGCAGAAGACAACGCGAAAATGGGTCAAGACGACTTAAAAGCACTTCACCTCACCAAGCATGACGTGGTTGTAGGCATTGCAGCGAGTGGCCGTACACCTTATGTACTAGGTGGTTTGGACTACGCTAAATCCATCGGAGCCACGACCGCATCTATCGCCTGTAATCCAGAATGTGCCATGGCAGAAGCGGCCGACATCGCGATTCTGCCGATAGTTGGCGCAGAGGTTGTCACTGGATCTTCTCGCATGAAAGCCGGCACCGCACAAAAACTGGTGCTAAACATGCTCACGACAGGCGCAATGATTCGTAGCGGTAAGGTATTTGGCAACTTAATGGTGGATGTAGAAGCCACTAACGCCAAGCTCATACAACGCCAAACCAACATTGTTGTGGAAGCAACCGACGCATCAAAAGAAGAAGCAGAGCGAGCATTAAATGCCTGCGGTCGCCACTGCAAAACCGCCATCTTAATGATTTTGGCCGATTTGGATGCCGAACAAGCCAAATCACGCCTCGCCGCGCACAACGGCTTTATTCGCGCAGCACTAAATAATAACTAAATAATCCGAGTTCTGAAGGATAGACCCTATGGCAAAAATAACTTCAAACACAGTATCGCAGTTGCTGTCCGCAGTGGGTGGCAGTAGCAACGTAAGCAAATGTGGTAACTGTATGACGCGTTTGCGTTTATCGCTCGCCAACAATGGCTTGGCTGATCAATCAGTTATCAAGCAAATTCCCGGCGTAATGGGTGTGGTGGAAAGCGATGAGCAGTTTCAGATCATTCTCAGTCCCGGAAAAGCTCAACAAGCGGCTGAGATGATGAATCAATTGATCGACAGCTTAACCTCTGGTGACAGTGAAGAAGCAGATATGCCGCAACAAGATCTTTCTGCCGTCGCAGCCGAGCAGAAAAAACAGATGAAGAGTAAGCAAACCAGTGCGGTTCAGCGTTTTTTAAGCAAGTTTGCCACTATCTTTACGCCGTTGATCCCTGGTTTTATTGCCGCTGGTTTGTTGCTAGGTTTTGCGACGTTATTGGAACAAATGTTTGTTCTCGACCAGACACCAAGCCAGTTTATGTTGGATCTGATCGTCTACATGAAAGTCTTTGGTAAGGGTCTGTTTGCTTTCCTAAGTATTCTGATTGGTTACAACGCGCAGCAAGCATTTGGCGGCTCTGGTGTTAATGGTGCCATTCTCGCCTCTTTGTTTGTGCTGGGTTACAACCCAGAGGCGACATCCGGCATTTACTCTGGCATGAACGAGTTTTTCGGCTTTGCGATTGATCCGCGCGGCAACATTATCGGCGTACTTTTAGCAGCGATCATCGGTGCACAAGTCGAGCGTAAGGTTCGTCAATACATGCCAGATGATCTGGACATGATCTTAACGTCCGTTATCACTCTATTGATCATGGGTGCGGTAACCTTCTTGATCATCATGCCGATCGGCGGCGAGCTGTTTAAAGGGATGTCTTGGTTGTTCCTCAACTTGAACGATAACCCATTAGGCGCTGCAATCTTGGCAGGTTTGTTCTTAATTTCTGTGGTATTTGGCATCCACCAGGGTTTTGTTCCAGTGTACTTCGCATTGATGGAAGCACAGGGCTTTAACTCGCTATTCCCTATCCTGGCGATGGCAGGTGGCGGTCAGGTTGGCGCGTCAATGGCGCTGTATTTCAAAGCCAAAAAAGACGCTCTACTGCGCACCCAAGTTAAAGGCGCTATTATTCCGGGTCTTCTAGGCATTGGCGAACCATTGATTTACGGCGTGACATTACCACGCGTAAAACCATTCGTTACCGCTTGTATTGGTGGTGCTGCGGGCGGCTTCTTTATCGGTTTAGTTTCTTACCTTGGCTTACCAGTTGGTCTTAATACGGTGTTTGGCCCGTCCGGTATCGTGGCGATTCCTCTCATGACATCTGAAAATGGCATCTTCCCAGGCATGATGGTGTTTGTTGCCGGCCTGCTTATCTCTTACATCGTCGGCTTCCTCGCGACTTACTTCTTTGGCTGCAAAGACGTCGATTTAAGCTAAATCATTCTTCCCCTATAGGAATGGACTAGCTCGCGCCCTTGGCAAACAAGGGCGCACCCTCTCTCTACTTCACGACAATTTTTCTTATTCCGTTACTCGGAAGGGGCTTTGTCGTATCTAAAACAATAGAAATGAAAGGTCGTTAATCATGAAAAAGCACATTTTGACTCTACTTCTCCCTACATTGATGGCATCAAACGCAATGGCAGCGCAGCTGTATCAAGCAGAAGATGGGTCAGTTTTAAATATTTACTCTCGTCTTGGTTTCAATGTCACCAGTAAAAATGACGAGCACGGCGATGCAAATGGCGAGTTTGATGGCCGTATTGGTTTAAACGGTTCACAAACCATCAACGAGTACGCGTCGATCATCGGCCAAGCGCAATACCAAGTGGGTGCAGCTGAATACGCAAACCAAGTAAACGACAAACCGTCTCTGACCGCGCGTTATGTATGGGCGGGGATTGATGCGAAAAATTATGGTCGCATTACAGGTGGTCGCGTGGCATCTGGATTGATTATGTTTACCGACATTGGTGATGTATTCGCCTCTTCCGATGTTTCTATGGCGCGCCAAGCGAATAAAGTCGACAAAACCGCGACGCAAGTTTTCCGTCAAGATGGCACGCTGCAATACCAAAACAACCTAGGTAATTTCGATTTTTCTGTCGCGTACATTTTAGGAAACAACACTTCTGAGCTCGACTACGGTTACAACACTGCACTGCGTTATACGCTAGACATGGGAAATTTGGGTACCTTGGCACCAGTGGTGGCGATGCAGAAGAATAAAGGTGATGCACGTGAAAGCAACGACACCGATTACACATTCTGGGGTGCAGGTACGCGTTACTACCTAGGTGATTTGATGTTGGGTGCGTTGTACTCGGAAGATGAACTAGAGGGCTATTACTCACAAACCAGTACCGACAAAGTGATGGAACTAACGGCGGTTTACAGTGTAAATGACAAATGGGTACTGCGTGCTGGTTATCGTTCTTTAGAAAACAGTGATGGTGACGAGCTAGAGCTGAAAGATACAACGCTAGAAGTGCAATACAAACTGACGCCTCGTTCTTCTATCTACACAAACTACGTTGATCGTAACGGCTCGCGTGGCTACAGCAATGGACAAGAAGTCTCGTTTGGCGGTGCGCACGCAGACGAAAGCTACTACCACTTAGGTCTGCGTTACGAGCTGTAAGCACGATACTTAATGTAAGTTAGCTGAATCCATGAGCTTCTTCTGTGTCCGGTCAGTAGTTATTGCCTTTAATGCTGATTTGAAGAAGCTCACCCTCGTAATATGTTTTCTTCGTTACCTGTTTTGACCAACACGCCTGCATCAGGAAAACTGGTGACAGTGTTTTCGCATTCCTTTGCTTCCTCAATTGTTGCTAAGTTTGTTGTCGCTATTCGCCGACAGAATATATGTTCCTAAAGTGTTCGATGAACGCTCGCGTTCTTCTTGGTAAGTGCTCACGTTTTGGGTAAAGCAGATAAAGCGGCAAAATCGCATCCGTTTGCCATTCTGGCAGCAAACTCACGAGTTTTTCTTTTTGTGCAGGGTCGAGTTTAGCCAGTGCAAATTCATCTAACATGGCTACACCACAGCCAGCCAAAGTAGCATCCAACATGGACTGGACAAGATTAAAACTCAGCGTACTTTCTAACTCAATGCTGCACTGCTGTTGAGTTTGCTTATGCGTAAACGTCCACTTGTCTAACACCAAGTCACGACTTTTATAAAGGATGTGCTCTAAGTCACCAAGATCCTCTGGCGTACTTACATTTGGTTTATCAGCTAAATACGAGCGATGAGCGATCGGTTTACAGTGTAAAGTGCGTAGCTGATGGCCGACGTATCCCTCTGGGGGAGTATCGGTAAAGTAGAATGCGATATCAAACCCAGCCTCAATCAAGTCGAGAGGTGTCTCTGTGAAGATCACTTCAACACTCACTTGTGGATGTTGCAATCGAAACTCGATCAATGTTTGGCTGAGTAACGCAGCTCCGAAAGAAGCGGACGCCGCTATTCTCAATTTTCCCGATACGATCTCGTTTGCCATGACTTGCTCATTGATCTGCTCAGCGCCTTCGAGCAGTTGCTTTACCTGCTGATAAAACCGCAAACCATCGTAGGTCAAATTAAACTGGCGCGTAGTTCGCTGAATAAGCTGCACCGACAATATGTCTTCAAGCTGTTTAAGTTGCCGACTTACATGCGCATTCGAACAATTCAGTCGCTTTGCTGCACCAGCAATACTTCGTTCCTCACACAAAGCGACGTAAAGTGGTACGTAGCTGAGCCATTTTATTTCCATACAGTAATTCTGAATCTCTAAAATCAAACTACTGGAAATAATAGAAAGCCTCTAAACTCTGTACAACCTAAATTTGAAAGGATGAGTTATGAGTGTTTTCGACACGTGGTTAAAAGGTCAAGTCATTAAAGATCACATCACTAATCCCAATATCATCGTTGGCGATTACAGCTATTACTCGGGCTTCTATCATCAAAAAAGCTTCGAAGAGCAAGCGGTACGCTACTTGTTGGGTGACCCCGTCACACTTCAAGAATGGCAAAGTAGAGAACCCGATAGCATCGACAAATTAATCATTGGCAAGTTTTGTTCCATCGCTTCTGGAGCCACCTTCATGATGGCAGGAAACCAAGGTCATCGCATTGACTGGATTTCGACCTTCCCCTTCTCTCCTGAAGACTTTGGAGAAGGCGTACAAGACGGTTTCGAGCGTGCCGGAGATACAGTGGTGGGGAACGATGTTTGGATTGGCAGCGAGGCGATGATCATGCCCGGAGTAAACATCGGTGATGGAGCCGTCATCGGAGCACGCACCGTAGTGACGAAAGACGTGCAACCTTATTCGGTAGTGGTTGGAAACAACCAAGTCGTACGTCAACGATTCAGCGATAAAGAGATTGAAACTCTACTCAATATCCAATGGTGGAACTGGCCAATAGAACACATTAAACAAGCAATGAAAGTAATGTGTAGCAGCCAAGTCGGTGCGCTTGCGGACTACTATCAAGAGCACATTGTCGATTTGTAGATAAACAAAAGCCCACACATCTTGTTGCGACGTGTGGGCTCAGTGAGTAAGAAAGCTTAAACCGCAGCGACGTCCTCTTCTTCCAAGTTCGCCGAGACTTTAATTTCGTATTGATTGAAACGGAACGAACAACCGCCATGAGTGCGCTTTGTCGTTACCTGCTCGTCGCCAAACTGCACCGTCACGCGAGTGAAGACACGCTCTTTGGCTTCGACAATATTTTCTTCTAACGCGACTTCAAAGTCGTGTTCCGTTTGTTCTAGCTTTTGCTTTATCGCTTCAAGCTGCTCGTTGTTTTGTGTTTTCATCACAGCAATCTGAGCTTGTTCTTCGTCGGTACGTTCGGCTTTAGGACGTTTCTTAAATTCGAGCTCTTTACGAATCACATCCATCGTTCCTTCTTGAGCGTGTTTGTATTGATCTTTGAGCTCTGCTAATCGCTCCTTAAATGCAGAATAGCGTGCGAACGCTTCTACCTTAGTGGCGGTGTCGCCTTCTACGCCCAATTGTAAGCACACCACTTTGCCACCGACTTTTGCATCTCCGCCGCTGAGCGTGCCGTTCCTACCGTTCGCATCTAGCACCGTCAGATTGCGCCCACAAACAATATCGTTATTCATGCTGTGCACCGCCAACTCAATATTTTCGCCGGCTTGCAAATCACAATATTGGGCGTAGCTGGCACGAATCGAACCTTTGGCTTTGACGTGACAACTCTTTGGCTGGCCATCACTCATGGTGTGGCCAATGATCCCTTTACCAACTTGGATGTCGTCTTGCGCTTGTACGTCAGCCGATTCAATGAAGCCGCCTACAGTAATAGAGCCCGTCGCTTTAACAATCATGCCAGATTCAATGTTGCCACCGATAATCACATTCCCTTTGAATTTCACGTGGCCTGTATTCACGCCAACGCTATTGAGGCAGAGTGCGTTATCAACTTCGATGGTTTTGTCTTTAATCAGAGGCGTACCGGATACCGATGCAATCAATAGGTTTGGGTCTTGCTTGCTTATCTCAGTGCCTTTGCCCGGCTTCATTGGGCTGTCTTTTCCGGCTTGCGGAGGAATCACTCGCCCTTGAACAGTAAAACCAGGCGTGCCTTTGGTCGCAGGCGTGCGGCGCATCACCTCATCGCCTACGCCAACCGCGATAGTTTCACCGAGATTACGTAAATCAATTTTGTCGCTAGCAGATTGGCCGTCTTTGGGTTTGAGGATGCGTTTGGTGATGTCTTTAACAAGAGGAGTAAAAAGAGCGTCTTTGCCTTTGATAGGTTGCTTACCAACCGCTACAGGTTGAGAAAAAGTTTCGCCGGGTTTGAGCTGAGTGCTGACAACCAACACTTTCTTCAAAGCCAGTTTGTTGATGCCTTTCGAAACTCGCGCTTGAGCAAGGGCTTGAACAATCTCGGGGCCACGTAAACCTCGGCCTCCGTACGCGCCGACAACGTTCATACTGGCGAGCATGTCATTATTCGATAATTCAACCTCAACTTGCGCGTTGCGTTTTTCCGCAATGACGATGCCTTCGTAGGCCTCGGCTTTACGTTCTTTGGCGCAGTTAATGAATCTCACGACTTCCCCCTCAACAACAAACATCTTTTCAGCGTTCATTGCGACGAGCTGCTCGTTTAATTCATTTTGATTTAGCTCACCACCGAGGTCCACTTCTCCCGGAAGACGGGCTATCACCTTGGTCTTATCTTCAGATAACTCAAGACACAGCTTCCACATACCCTTACCACTTTGCTTCCCATCAACACTTTCAGTCTACCCAAATCCGTTTTCTGAACAAACCTCGCATTTCTTATTATAGGGCTCACGTCACTAAAGAAAGTAATCCATCAATAACGGTTAAACAGATATTAAGAGAGCATTTCGATTTAACCTAAAGCTCAATCAAAATACACGCCGAAATAAAAAGGAGCTGGATTTACAGTGTAAAATCAGCTCCTAATAATTTCATTTACAGTGTAAATTTCCCTTTAGTGTTTACAGTGTAAATCGTTCCAAATGTGTCTTACTTCGTCCCTTAACTGCTGCTCAACTTGTCTTCTTCCAGGTAAACCAAATTGCTGAGCACATTCAGTCCAACTACGGTTAAGAAAAAGCTTACTGATCATCAAGTCGGAAGCAGAGTTCAAACCTAAGTTAAGTAACCACTGCTGAAGCCAAGCAGACACGGACTCATAACTGTTACCACCATCAGCATAGCATTCAATTAGTAATAACTTAGCGGGATGAAGTGGACTCATTCCCAAAGGTTGCGGTAATAGAGCTCGAAAAATAGAGGCTTCTAATTTTGGATAGACGTCAGCCACATTGTTAGACAACATTTCTTCAAATAGCGCCTGAGATTCATCGACCCAAGCCGTCTGTTGGGAATCACAAGGTTTGACCATCAAGACTGAATAACAACCGCTAGCAGCATCGCGCATTGACCCTAAACGAATTGCACGGAAGTTCGATTGTAGCCAGAAATGGACCAACTCTTCCGTCGCACCGAAACTCGTGGATAAGTAAGCAATGTGTTTAGCCGCCATTTGATCAAGTTGCTGCAGCATTTTTTGACCGATGCCTCTTCCTTGCAATTCCGGATGAACAGCAATTCTCATGACTCGCAGCGTCGATAGATTCGCGACATTCGGAAATCCTAGGTGGTTTGCAATCGTAATGGGCGCTAAGTGTCCTTTAGGACGACGCTTACCAAGCTGAATTTCTTCAACCAATTCAGCGTCAAGCCCACCCTCTTCGACCGCTAATATTACCCCCACAACCGCATTATCTTGCTTAGCAAAATAGAGCTGACTGTTGTCGTCTTGCAAAAGGTGAATCAAATCATTCGGCGAGGTCTGATAATGAGCATTAACCAAAAGAGCGAAGCACTCGCGCAGCAAACTAGGCTGCGATATCAAATCGTCCTTATCGGCTTTAGAAAGGGAAATTGAGTCGACCTGGTTAAGTTGATGGTGCGTTAACTCCGCATCCAACAAAAACGCGTCATAGAGCCATGATTCGAGCGCATCATTCATGCTCCAGCGGATGGGCTGTGTCATGTGCCACGTTTTCATTCCCGAACGCTGTTTCTGAAGCCAATCAACAAATTTAATCGTAAAGCCCCGGCCACAACCTTCATAACCGTGAATAGTCGTAGAAAAAACGAGTCGATGATAATGTTCGATAATGCTTTTGAGCATAGGAACTGGAATTGCAGCCGCTTCATCGACAAGTAACAAATCACATTCAGGTCGACTCAATAATAGTTCATCTGGAGCAATAAATTGAATGGCTCCCTGCCCTGATTCTAATCTGTCCTTCTTAATACGCTGTGCGCTAGGGAGTAAACGTAAAGCATGTTGGTAAACAGGCTCAACGGCTTTTATAGATGGTGCCGTAATTAAGATTCTAAGCGGCTTCTGCTGTAATAAGCTCGCACACGCAATTCCGAGGGCACTTGTTTTTCCACGTCCACGATCAGCGGTCAAAATTAATGGTCGCTTTCGATGTCCAGTTACCACCTTTTCAATTAGAGAAATGGCATGTTCTTGTTCCGTGTAGTGACTTTCTTTTTCTGCTTGCTTGATGTCTGGAGCCGTTGGCAATGGTTTGTCTTGCTCAATAACAACGAGCTTCTCCCATTGTTTGTGCATCCATTGCTGAGCAAAATTCGCATTTTGTCGCAGCTCAGTAATGACAATAAGAAAACCGCCGCCAACCAATGAGCCAAGCGCGGCGGTAAAACTATTGGCGTCAAAGCCATTTCGAGCATCAAACAATAGAACGTCACACTCTCTGCCTAGCAACATGTGCCCTTGTTTAGACGAAACACTGGATACGTTTTTCAAACCAAAATCACCAACAGAAAACCAACGTTGATGGCGCTGCGTTTTATGGAACTCTGACATCAACGCATTTTGCCAAGAAGCCTCGCCTTGAATGACAACACCAATCCTTTGGAAAGATTGGTGAGCTTGATGTTGAAGTGATGAAAGGAAATCAGATTGTGTCTGCATTTTGTCTATCCAACGTTGAACTGACGCAATGGTATCACATCTTTAATTTGACGCTTCTCAGATATAAAAAAACCGCCCGGAGGCGGTTGATTCAATCATCATTTGTTATTGCAGTTTGGTTTGTACAAACGCAAGAATCTCTTCCATTAAGCTGTCGTCAACTTTCTTCAAGTTCAACGCCAGGCTGCTACCTTTTCGGCTATAGCTTGCTCGACCTTTAACTAAGTCGACTTTTTCCGTCTTCTTACCAGGTTTTGCTGGTGCAAGTTCAGTAATCCAATTTTCGATGCTTTCCGTGACTTCTTTTGTCAGACGAGCAACGCCTTGAGCAGTGCTTCGCTGCCATAAAAATCCTTCGCTAGAGCGACATTTATCTAACAGCTCTTGCTGCTGCTCTGGCGTTAGCGTTGAAAACTGTTTGTGCAGTTTCACGATTGTTGGGCGACCGAGATCGCCAACATTCGGATACGCTTGAAGCAGTTCTAACGGTAATGCTGCGGCTTTTAAAGCGCCACTTACCAACGCTTCACTGCACTGGAACATTTTTGCCAATGCTTTCTGATCCTCAGCTTCACCACTATCAAGCTTAGCCTGCATCTCTTTACCTTTTTCGTATAAAGAGAGCGGTTTGTGAGCATTTGCCACATCAGACAAAAACTTAGCATGGTCAGTATTGATGTTGTCAGCAACATAAACCAAAAAATCTTGTTCAGCGAGGATACAAGACATGCGACGACGGCTACCATCTAAAACTTCGATCTTGCCATCTTCAGTTCTACGACCCACAGCTGGATATTGTTGGCCACGCTCTTTGAGTGTGACTAAAACATCAGATAAAGCATGTTCGTTTAAGAACGATTGCTCACGAGCGTTATCAACAAATACTGTTGTTTCTGTCGCAACTTTATTTGCAGGAATACGCACAAGTTCAAACTGAACAATATTTTCACCTGCAACTGCTAGTTCAATCGTTTGAGCTTTCTCTTTTGCCGCAGTTTGCGCCTCTTGCGGAGTCACAACACGACGCTTATTCGTTTTGCCAAATAATTTCGCGTTTAATTCAGACGTTTTCAAAGCCATTTACTTATTACCCCTGATTCAATGACGGCCAATTAGAGTGCAGCACACGCTCTAATTCCAGTGCGCTTTTATGAACAGCGTCTTGCGCGGTAGCTAGTGTCTTCTTACCGCCTTCAAAATCGCTTACTGTCAGATCAAATACTGTGCTGTAGGTATCGGCACAGGTTTCAAACGCACGGCTACGAGGAATAGTAGCCATCATAACTTGGTCACCTAGAAGATAGTTCATTTCAGTTAAAACAGAAACTTGCTTCTTATTGTCGTCCTCAAACATGGTTGGCATCAAGCGAACAAACTCAAGACCATTCCAGTCCTCCGGGAACATTTCATATACCGTAGGCAAATGCTGGAAGAAGTTTACTGTTGAAGCCCAGTCCAGACGCTTAGCCGCACAAGGAATTAGCAAGGCATTTGATGCATACATTGCATTCCATACTAATGGGTCAACGTGTGGACCGGTATCAATCATAATGATATCGAAGTCATCAGCAATTTTATCAATCAGTTGCTCTTTCAGCAGACGGACGATATCGAGTGATGGGTCTTCAGATAGCGTTTGCCATGCTTCCGCATTAAACATCGCGTCTTCTGGAAACGCTGAAATCGACTTTAAGTTCGGATATTGCGTTGGCAGCAATACGTTTTTACGTAAAAATTCACTGTCAATTTCCACACCATCAGGCACGTTACCCAACATAATGTCTACCGCAGAATAGATATTATCATGCTCTGCCATGCTGATTTGCGGGTTGAGGAATAAACGTAGCGAGCCTTGTGGGTCTAAGTCGATTAAACAAATACGGTATCGTTTATCCAAATTTAGCGCTAAACATGCCGCTAAATGAACCGCGGTCATTGATTTACCTGTACCGCCCTTTTGGTTCTGCACATTAATAATCCAAGGTTTGTTACCTGAATTCTTTTTACGCTCATGAAATTTAGGCACTTCAGCCGCATCCATGAGCATGTGTGCTTCTTCTAACGTAATTGAATAATGATTCGCGTTGTTTTTAGTAAATTGATGCCCAGCGGCTTCCATTTTACCAATCGCGTCGTCGAGCTTACGGCGAGTTAGACCAGAACGGGTTTCCATCATCGCTTTCGACATTGGTGGGAAGTAGTTATCGCTTCGCTCTTCTAAAACAATTTCAATACGGTCAGCTTGAACCTGCTGAGTCAGCTCCGCTAACTCAAGAAGGTTTTCAATCGTTTTTTCTCTTTTCATGCCAAATTCCGTTGGAAGGATTTATAATTGCAATTGTACAGCAGTAAAGACCAAAAACAACAAAAAGGTGCACGAACATTTTGAATTACCATCACATAAAAAAACACCCAAATCGACGCTTTTATGATTTATGGTCAAAAAGATAACTATTTTTAATCAAATAATCTTCTCATAAGTGGACACCTAAACTTAAAAATAAAAAGTGTTACAGCGTCACTCATTTACAATGTAAATCAATTTTCTACCGGAACGATTATAATCTTAAGCTAAATTACGGATTATGTTAGACCAACCTAATTTAAACGAAAAATAGTAAGTAATATCGGAACAATAAAGACCTGAACACCTTGATCATGTCTCCGAGCAAAATAGGGCAGTTCCAGCGAAACATCTATGGAAGTATGATCAAGGTATGCTTATGATCATGCTTCCGTGTTAATAAGCAAATCCGAAAGCATGATCATGGAAAAATAGAGCAGAGTACGGTGTAAACACGCAAATAAAATAAGATCCATTAATCGGAAATATGATCAAGCCTTAGAATCTCTCGGAAGCATGAGTTTTCTTCTCTGATTTACGGTTGAGTGCAGACAGAATGGGGGATTGAGCAGAAATTGACGTTATAGAAGCCGGAACAATGAAATTGCTCAAGTTGCTATGATAAATCACGCTCTCATGATCATGCTTCCTGTAAATAAGCAGAGACTAGGATTTACTTCTAAATATGAGCGACTTGAATGTATTTTAATCAGATGAGTGATATCTCATCAATATGGGCGCCAGAACGATAGATATATTGGCTCTTGATCATCGATCCGAGTATAAATAACATCACCAATGCACAATATAATCATCGTGAAGATCATTATTAAATACTGCATCTGTGGATAACCTGTAAAAACATCATGATCATCGTTTCAAGACTCTTTTGATCATCTTTTCATAACCTTAATGATCATGCTTACGAATAAATATGATCATGCTTTCAGGTTATTGTTGATCATACTTTCAGACTTCTTATGATCATAGTTCCGAAACACATGGAAATAATAGTCTTATAGAACAAAAGCTTAGCGAGAAATTTCAAGCCAGATCATTAGATCATATAATCAATTAAGATCAGATTAATCAAAAAGATCAGTTATTTAAAAAACAATCTTTTTTCTTTATTTATGATCTGTTTTTCTTTATTCTTCGGAACCATAGCACAACTACGGCTAGTGTGATCTGGATCTAAAATGACGGCTGATGAAAAAATTCTGATTAAAGCACCGAGAAGCCACAAAGATGGCCATCTTTTTGAGGTACATGAATCCTCTGCGGATTGGGTAGAGCAGTACCAACATTTCAAAGGGGTGACCAAAAGCATCTTAGAGTTGCTTAATCTGATCTCATTACGAGGCTTCAGCAGCAAGGATGGTTTGGTTTCAACCACAGAGATTGTGGAAGCAACAGATGGGCAACTCACACGTGCAGCCCTGCAACAACGTTTGCGCGCGGCAGTAAATATTGGTTTATTTACTCAAACACCGGTGCGTTTTGAAGAGGGACTTGCTGGTAAAACGATGCTACATAAATTTGTGAATCCCAATCAGCTTATATCTGTGTTGGGAGCAACAAGTCTTGTTACCGACAAAGTTCGCCAGAACGAAAAACAAAAACGTTCGAAAGCATTGGCTCAGACTCAAGTAAACAAACGTTTGTTGAATGAGCACGGGTTAAACACACCTCCCACGATGAAAGATGAAGCCGATCAATTTGTTGTATCTCCAACAAATTGGGCTGGGATCATTGACCAAGCACTTGCGCCACCAAGAACTCGAAAAAGTTATCAGAAATCCATGGTGTCGATCTCTGGCACAAAAGCCGTTATCGAGACGCGATCATCCAAAAATATCATGACTGTGGATGATCTCATGACCCTGTTCGCTCTCTTCACGTTAACGGTTCAGTATCATGATCATCACAAAGATCAGTATCAGCTTGATGCGGCTCACGTACCAAACAAAACGCCGCTATACATCACTGATATTTTGTCGCTCAGAGGCAAAAAAGACAGTGGCCCAGCTCGTGATTCCATTCGCGATAGCATTGATCGCATTGAATTCACTGATTTTCAGCTCCATGAACTTACTGGACGTTGGCTAAGTGAAAACATGCCAGAGGGCTTCAAAAGTGATCGTTTTCGTTTTCTTGCTCGAACCATCACAGCCTCTGAAGAGGCACCAGTGGAGGGTAGCGATGGTGAAATTCGTATCAAGCCAAACTTATATATTTTAGTTTGGGAACCTTCGTTTTATGAAGAGCTGTTAACGCGCGATTATTTCTTCTTGTTTCCGCCAGAGATCTTGAAACAACATACTTTGGTGTTTCAACTGTACTCTTTCTTCCGTAGTCGCATGGTTCGTCGTCACACGGATTGCATGCTACTGAGTGAGTTAAACCAGAAACTTGCACGTAACATTGAATGGCGACGTTTCTCCATGGATTTGATCCGAGAACTAAAGCGTTTGTCTGATGGAAAAGGAAATGATGATCTATTCGTCGTTAATTTGTGGGGTTATCACCTGACGATCGAAACCATGATCGAAAATGACAAAGTGATGGACTACCAGATCGACATCAAATGTGATGTCGAAGAGGTCTTACGTTACTCGCGAGCGCGAACGACCAACGCAGGAAAGCGTAACATGGCGCCTACGCTGCCAAATCCACTTCGTAATGAGATGGTAACCCGACAACAGCTTGAGGAGCTCTCAGGCATCATAGACGGCGAATTTGAGCCTATTCAACGCAAAGCACCGTCTCCAAGAGGAAATTTAGGGAGACGCGTGAAGCAAAGAAAGCATTTGGTAGAGATCAATGCTGATGAGATCACCATTACTCTATCTAAATACACCTCACCAGAGGCTCTAGAACGCAGTATAACGGCTTTGTCTGCGATGACAGGGCACTCGTATGCCTCAATCAAAGAAGAGTGCTCAGATTACATAGAGAAGCTCGACTGGCTAAGGGTAGGGGATGAGCCGATTCCTTATGAGACATTAAGTAAAACCGTCGAGCTGTTTAACACCCAGAACGATGTTAAGCATCTTACCATCGAGCGCTTGATTGCGGGGTTAGCGGTGCGTCGGAAAGTTTGTCGTCAAATCTTCGATGGTCACATGGATGAAATGGTATTTCGTGCCTTGGATGAAATGGCGATTTAAAAGTGTCGCTTGATATGTATCAAGCTATAGGTGTGATGTATCGGTTTGAAATGTAACAATGTCTTTCGATGATAAAAAACAGACTTAACTCTTACAAACCACTGACATTAGAAGCCAAGCCTAATACTACTATTTATCCCGAATAGACAACCTTTTGTCCTTTCTGATGATTAATAGATTGGCTCATATTGTTACATTCATTCTGAATAGACTTCGCGAGTTTCTCCTCAGGAAACTCGCTTTTTTTTGCCTAAAATTCCGCTAATTAAGCCTTGATCATTTTTCCGGACTAATGAGGTAAACCTTGATCATGCTTCTTGAGTTCATTCCAATGTAATGAACGCATCAACGCAACATGTGATTCGATTAAGCTATGGGCTTGTTCCTGCCACTTGTTTTGATCACACTGCTGATTACAAAACTCTAACGCCACAACGGTGAGATGCTGAAGTCGTCTCAAACACCAATCTTTGATCAGAATATCAGTCGAGACTTGGCATGCTGCTTGTTCAAGCTTTGCACTCGTATAAAGCAAGGTTTGATATGCTTTCTGAGGGTCTTGGTAGCTTGCATGTTGAAACACGCGTAAACATCCATCCAACCAGCAAGCAATCGCTTTACTTTGAAGAGCACTCAATTCGGGTCCAAACACGTCATCAGGCACCTGATATAAGATCGTTTCCAATTTTTCTACTTGATCATGTTTCCGCTGTTCGTACCACGTTGCGATTTGATCTTGCCAAGTACTCAAATCCATTACGCTGCCTCGGTCCATTGTTTTACATAGTGATTTGGCCCTATTTGATCAAATTCGTCGACAATTATGCTGCTACGTTGACGAATTTCATCGGCATCTATCGAATAGTTTGGTTCATTTTTCACTAAGTTACCAAAAGGTAAGTCAGGATCAGGAACGGCAGAAATCAACAGCTTAGTATAAGGATGCTGCGGATTCTTAAGTATTGAATGAGTGTCGCCCCATTCAACGATTTGCCCTTTGTACATTACTGCGGTTTCTTCCGCGATGTAGTGCGCAGTCGCCAGATCATGAGTGATGTATAAAAAACCAATTCCCAGTTCTTGCTTCATTCGTTGCATTAAATTCAACACTCCCAAGCGAATAGAAACATCCAGCATAGACGTAGGCTCATCCGCAAGAATGATTTGCGAACCTACCGCTAAAGCCCTTGCTAAGTTTACTCGCTGACGTTGCCCACCACTGAGTTCGTGAGGGAACTTATTCAATGTCTCTTCAGGTAGTTCCACCAGCTTTAGAAGCTCTTCCAAGCGGGCTGGGATGTCGCGCTCGTTTTTGACTTGTTTATGAATTTTTAAAGGACGTGTTAGGTGATGGCGAATGGTATGAGTTGGATTGAGAGAGCCAAACGGATCTTGAAACACCATTTGTACTTTACTGCGATATTCTTGTAGAGCCGATCGTGACGTGATCTCATTTATGTCAGTGCCATTGAAAAGGATCTCGCCTTCCGTTGCAGGATAGACTTTGGTTATTAAGCGAGCGCAAGTACTCTTACCGCAGCCTGATTCTCCAACCAAAGCCAAGGTTTTTCCTGCGTACAGATCAAAAGTCACTCCTTGAAGCGCACGAAAGGTTTCCTCTTTCGCTAAACCACCGCCCACTTTGAATTCTTTAATCACATTTTTCATTTGGATGATAGGTTGGCTCATGGTTACGCTCCTTGTAACTCTGGTTGTTTGTGGACGTCATGGATGTTTGGGAAAGAAGCCCATAGCTTTTGCGTGTATGGGTGTTGAGGATGATTGCGTATATCGTATGCTCGATTGACTTCGACGATTTCTCCGTGACGCATGATTGCAATTCGATCACATAGTTGGCTCATGAGTGCCAGGTCATGAGTGATAAAGAGGACTGAAAAACCGAACTCATCTCTAAGCTGATAAATTTGCTGTAAAATTTCTCGCTGTACCACTACATCTAATGCTGTTGTGGGCTCATCCATAATGATCAGTTTTGGATTTAGAGACAAAGCAATGGCTATCACCAACCGCTGACGCATTCCTCCTGAAAATTGATGAGGATATTCTGCTAAGCGTTCTCGAGGAATATTGACCAAGTCCAACAACTTTTCTGCTCTATCTTTTGCTTGAGCGTTAGTGAGGCCTTGATGGTGTCGTAATACATCTGCAAATTGCTCTTGTATCGTTAAGACAGGGTTGAGTGAGTTCATCGCGCTCTGGAACACCATGGCGATTTCACTCCACCTTAGAGCGGTCAGTTCAGAGTCTGAGATACTAAGGATATCTTTGCCATCAAACCATATTTTACCGCCAGAAATGAACGCTGGCGGCTTATGAAGACGATTTATTGAGAATGCGATTGTGCTTTTACCACATCCAGATTCACCGGCGAGACCAAATACTTCGCCTTTGCCGATATCAAAGCTGACGGACTTTACCGCATTAAAATCACCATTATCAGTGATGTAATCGACGCACAAATCTCGGATCTGGATGACCGGGTCATTGTGGTATGCATGACTTAAGTTAATACCATCCATATAAACACCTTACCAATCTAAAAGATAATTATTATCATTATCAGGCGTGGCGGTTTTTAGAAAGTATCAAACCATGAATCAGTGAAGTGACTCGAAAGTTAGGTGAAACAGGAAGTGGTGTAATGCGTCGTTGATAAAACTAAAGAAGAGCAGAATTGAGAGCTAGATCAGCACACTTTTCGTAGGGGGAATTACTCAAATTTAATCGTAAATTTGTCCCTTGGCAAAACTTAAATGATGAATCTATTAAGGAGTTAACGAAAGGGCGGGAGGGGTCACATTTCCCTACAGTTTTTCTTACCACCTTGTTCCGGTTTTGCTATAGATTACGCATCGAAAACATGGTGTGTTCGGAGGAAATATGTCCATTAATTCTATCGACCATGACGAGATGACCAACATCGCTCACAAATGGGAATTACCTGATGAGGAAACCGTTGTGAAGCCAGAGAAAACAGTGAAATCAGCAGAAGCCAGAAGACGCATTGAAGCGTTACGTGAGATCCGTGAAAGTGGGTTGACCATTGAAGAAGCAAGGGAGCTTGGCTTGATACACTGATCGCCTCAGGTTGGTTTAGCAACCCATAGGGTAGTCGACGGACTGCCCTTTTTATTTTTTCACTCTATTACTCTCTTATTCAAACTCTCCATTTATCTGTCTTGCGCCTCAAAAGCACGAGTTTCACACTCACGTCCCGTCCCGAAGAAGTTTGACAATCTGACCTTGTGTTACTAGATATATCAGTAGCGATATGCTTTTTGTTGATTATCGCAACCACAAAGCAAGGAGCGCAAGTATGGTTGATCAAATCCTTTTTTATGAGCCCGATGAGCCCCACGGTTTTCTCTCAAATTTTTGCCATGCCCCAGTCAATATCTCCTCCCAAACTTGGCCCACCAGCGAACATTATTACCAAGCCCAAAAGTTTCTCGATGCTCAGTTGCAAAGTAAAATTCAGCACGCAAGCACCCCTGACGAAGCGTTTGCTTTAAGCCGCAAATACGAACACTTTGTCAGAAGCGATTGGGACGATATAAAGTTGGCTGTTATGGCTTTCATCGTTAGGGAAAAGTTTCTACAAAATCCACCATTAGCGCAGCAATTAATGAGAACGGGTAACGCTTGCCTAACAGAGCATTCTCATAAAGATGCCTTTTGGGGAGACGGGGGAGATGGTAAAGGAGAAAATCATCTAGGAGAGATTCTGATGAATGTGCGGGCAGAGCTGAGACATGTTGAGCCTTACAATCTCGTGAAGTTTATCGATAAAGCCAAATTGCCCACCCAGTGGGGCACATTTATGATGTACGGCTTTATTGAAGCCGCGACAAATAAAGAGCATCTTGCTCTGGTCTATGGCGAGCCAACAAAAAGTGCAGCTCCACTTATTCGGTTGCATTCGGAGTGTCTTACCGGAGATGCTCTATTTAGCACGCGTTGTGACTGTGGTTTTCAGCTTAATAGAGCGCTACAAAACATCGTCAAAGAGGGATGTGGCGTGCTGCTTTATTTACGTCAAGAAGGGCGTGGAATCGGCTTGATTAATAAAATTCGTGCCTATCACTTACAAGATGATGGCGCAGATACCGTGGAAGCAAATGAACGTTTAGGTTTTGCCGCTGATATGCGTGATTACGCGTTCTGTAAAGGAATGCTAGAGCATTTGGGGATTGACGCTGTGCGTCTAATGACGAATAACCCACGCAAGCTCGCCGCCTTAAAAGCGGTTGATATTAACGTCATTGAACGAGTGCCATTACAAGAAGGGAATAACCCAAGTAATCAACATTACCTGCAAACCAAGGCGAGTAAATTGGGGCATATGTTTGATCCTAAGTTTGTTAACCACACTAAGTAAGTTCTACAGATTTCTCAGAAACAAAAACGCCAACGTATCATCGTTGGCGTTTTTGTTAATGAGTTGATTCATTGATACTTTTGAATGATTTCATCAATTTCCCCTGAGGTTTTTAATTCAACGAGTCGTGTATTGATGTAATTTTGAGTTTCTGGTTGCATTTGAGGTGAAAAAGCTAGGTAGATTGAGTAGTCAGGAATAACCGAGCTGAAAGGCTGTATCTGAAAATTCTCTAACGGCAAATTGAGTCGCTTTAAGTTGTAAAGGACTCGGGATTCCATCTCGACAAAAGCTGTATCTCCAGGGGTTCGGCTTATCACTCGGTATGCGGCGTTGTAGTCTTTCACACGCATTTCATTGACACTGCCATTTTCAAAGAACGGTGTTAAATTTGGATAATCAAACCCCAGCAGTAATACAATAGAACGACCATGCATCGTATCCATATTTTTGAATTCTAAAGGCTTCTCGCTACTCGACACCAGTACATGTTTTACAGTGTAAATGGGCTCCTCAGATAAATTTTCCGATTGCACCTTGCCCCAGTTCGGGCTGCCATAAGTTAACCAGTTTGGCTCAGCGCCTTCTTCCAATATGGAAATCATACGTTTAAATGGATAAGTATGATAATTCACTTGGTAATCCGACTCCGCGAAGATAGCGCTGACGATATCGGTCACAATTCCGGAGTGCATTTGTCCCTGTTGTTCAATTTGAAATGGTCGAGCTTGTTCAGCAATGACGTAATAGTTCACTTGATTTGCGGTCACATGAGAACTTACAACAATTAAGCTAAAAGCCAATCTAAGTAGAAGTCTTTTCATCGTATCCTCGATTATTATTTGTGCGTAGCTATATTTAGAGTAGCGCAAGTTTATCGGAGCGGTTTCATATGGATGAAAAAGAGCGATCTCAACGTCGTTTTAGTATCGGCAACCAACTTATGTTGGCGGTATTAACGTTGAGTTTAATCTTTACGGTCATCATTTCTACAGTGAGCTTATATCGAGTTTTTCACGAAGATTTAGCCCATTTAGATGTTGAATTAAAGCAGGTTGAGTCTAGCTATTTATCGAGTTTTTCTGCGAGTTTGTGGGTAGAGGATAGGGAGCTGTTGCTGACACAAGCTCAAGGTGCAATGCGTATGCCCTCGGTGGACTACTTACGTATTGCTAGTGAAGACGAAGTTATCATTGAATTAGGTTCGGCGCTTTCTGAGGATGTTGTCGAGAGAAGCTGGCCGATGCAGTATCGGGTCGGCGATAAAACGTATGATCTCGCGATATTAACGGTTCAATCGGATCTTAGCGCGATATATGAAGATCTTTGGCAGCAGTTCTTTTTTCTACTTACGACAGAAGCGATCAAAATTCTTGTCCTCATCATTGGTGTTCTTTGGGTGGCGTTTCGCTTGTTGGTCAATCCGTTACAATTGCTGTCTGGTGCGGTGAGCGATTTTCGTGGCGGTACAGTGCCGAGTAAAGTGACTCTCCCTAAACGATGGTGCTTTGATGAAGTGAGTGTTTTGGCAGAGAAATACAACCGAAGTGTTGAGAAAGTGAAAGAGCACCAGACTGAGTTAGAGGCTGAACGCGATAGGGCAGAAGTCGCTAATCGTAAGAAAAGTGAGTTTCTTGCCACTATGAGTCATGAGATCCGCACACCGATGAATGGCATTATTGGTGTGTCGTCGTTGCTCAATGACACCGACCTCGATCCCCAGCAAAAAGAGTTTGTAGAGATCATTGACAGTTCTTCTCACTCACTAATGACGATCATCGACGACATTTTGGACTTCTCTAAAGTTGAAGCTGGCAAAGTAGAGCTAGAATACACGAGCTATGATCTTCGCGAGCTACTTGACGATGTCATCAGTTTACATAGTGTCAAAGCCAAGCAGAAAAACTTACAGCTGCTCAGCGATATTGATCCTCACTTGCCAACGGAAGTGCAAGGTGATGCCACACGATTGAAACAAGTTCTGAACAATTTGTTGAGCAACGCGATTAAATTTACCGAGCGCGGCCATGTGAAGCTTCTTGTAGCGTTATCTCGACTTGATGGAGAGACCGCTCATATCCGGTTTCGAGTTGTGGATTCTGGTATTGGTATTGCGAAAGAGCACCAACAAGCAATCTTCGAACGCTTCCAACAAGCTGATGGTAGTACCACTAGAAAGTATGGTGGGACAGGGCTTGGTTTGGCGATAGCTGCACAGTTGGTTAACTTGATGGGAGGGGAAATACAACTAACAAGTGAGCTTGGGCTGGGAAGCTGTTTTGAATTTTCGATTCCTGTTGCTGTAATAAATGCGCAATCGACCTATACCGACCAACTTAATGTATTAGATTTCCGGAAAGCGGAAGACAACGAAATCAGCCCTCAAGATAATGATAAACCTTGGGTATTGGTTGTTGAAGATACCATCGTCAATCAGAAGGTAGTTCGCATCATGTTAGAAAAACTGGGTGTGCGAGTGAGTGTCGCCAACCATGGCGAAGAAGCATTGCAGCTGTGTGATCAGCAGCCTTTCGATTTGATTTTTATGGACTGCCAAATGCCTGTGATGGATGGGTTTATTGCTACGGAGCGAATTCGAAAAATGGGAGAGTGGGGGAAACACGTTCCAATTATTGCGCTAAGTGCCAATGTCATTAAAGAGGATCAGCAACATTGCTTCGATGTTGGGATGAACGAGTTCGTGGCTAAACCCGTTACCAAGACTCGATTACAACAAATATTCGAACAGCATTTACCAAAAGCACTGAAAATCAGCGCTGTGCCTAAATAGTTAACTTGAAATCGATCAAGTTAAGTGCGTTTCTATTCTGTAATTGTAACTCTGTGTGATATAGTGCCCGGCTAGTATTTAAAGTACCTTGAGGCTGTGAATGTCGTTTAATCTATCCCTATTGCCGCCTGACGAAAAAAACAAAATCGAACTGGATAAGCAGGCGTCGTTTTTGGTTTGGAAGCTCAGAGAGGCCAAATCTGGTCCTGAAGCAATAGAAGAACAGTTGTCCAAGATTAACGATGCTGATGAAAAGGCGTTTTTCCAGCAATCGGTCGAAAAGTACAAACGAGTAATGGGTGTCGCTTAACGCGAACCGTGGCAATGGTTCAATCCAATGTGACGAATGAGGTAACCTCCCTATTCCTTTGCTAAGCGAAATTGAAAAGGTTTCGCTTTTTGCTAAAATCCTTCGCATTAAATTTGAATTTAGAGAGACATCCCGATGGGAAGAAGTTTTGAAGTGCGCAAAGCCTCTATGGCGAAAACTGCAGGCGCGAAAATTAAAGTTTATTCCAAATACGGTAAAGAAATTTACATGTGCGCGAAAAACGGTGGTGGTGATCCAGACATGAACTTGTCTTTGAAACACCTGATCGCAAAAGCGAAAAAAGACCAAGTTCCTGCGCACGTTATCGATAAAGCGATCGACAAAGCGAACGGTGGCGGTGGTGAAGACTACACTCCAGCACGTTACGAAGGCTTCGGTCCTGGCGGTACTAGCGTTATCGTTGACTGTCTAACAGACAACGGCAACCGTACTTTCCAAGATGTACGCCAATGCTTTGTGAAAGTCGGTGCGAAAATTGGTGTTGAGGGCTCGGTTTCTCACATGTTCGATCACCAAGCGGTATTCCAGTTCAAAGGCGACGATGATGAAATTATTCTAGAAACGCTAATGATGGAAGACGTAGACGTTACTGACGTTGAGCTAGAAGACGGTGTTATCACTGTATTCGCACCTCACACAGAATTCTTCAAAACAAAAACTGCGCTTAACGGTGCATTCCCAGATCTAACGATCGATGTTGAAGAAATCACATTCGTTCCGCAAACTCATACGCCTGTATCGGGTGAAGATGCTGAGAAGTTCCAGAAATTCCTAGATCTTCTAGATGACTGTGATGATGTTCAGCAGGTTTACCACAACGCAGAGCTGTAATTAATTCGCTCATATCGTTGTAAAAAGGCTTCCTCAGGGAAGCCTTTTTTTGATCGCTTTTTCTCAAGCAGAGCTATGCGTTACGATATTTGGAATAACACAGCGACATGATTACACCAAAACAGATACCTTGAGTTAGCATCGCCGTGCCGCCATAGCTAAAGAAGGGAAGTGGGCTACCCATTACTGGCAACAAGCCACTCACCATGCCCGTATTGATAAAAGCATACAGAAAAAAGCTCATCGCTAATGCGCCACTTACCAGCCGACTAAAAAAGTGGTCAGACTGACATGCAAGCAACATAACGCGTGCAGTAATAAACAAGTACAATGCGAGTAAGACTAAACTGCCAACAAAGCCCCATTCTTCCGCATAGGTCGAAAAAATAAAGTCCGTATGACTTTCTGGAATAAACCCAAGTGTTCCTTGCGTAGCATTCATCCAACCTTTGCCTTTCATACCGCCTGAGCCAATCGCAATCAAAGATTGGATGATTTGGTAACCCGAACCCAGTGGATCGGACTCAGGGTGCAAGAACTGTGTTACACGGCTCTTTTGATAGGTTTCCATAACGAAGAACCATAAAATAGGTGCTAACGTTAAAATGCTCGCAATAAACCCGCAGATTATTTTCCAGCTCATGCCAGCCAAAAACAAAACGAACAATGCATAAATGACGGTAAAAACTGCACCGTCTAAATCCGGTTGTAGCGCGATTAACCCGGCAGGAATCATTGTAATAAGTAAGCAAAGCGCAATTTTCCGACTGTCTGGTCGACCTCCTTCAATATGCAGCATCCAGGCGATCATGATTGGAATGGAAAGTTTGATTAGCTCAGACGGTTGAAAGCGGAAGAAGCCGATATCGAGCCAACGTTGAGAGCCATTGGTGCTATCACCAAATAAAGCGACAGCAAGTAGCAGAGCAACCGCAATAATGTAGAGATATGGAGCTGAGCGCTGATAGTTGGACGCTGGAATCGAGGACATGACCAAGATACAAACTAATGTCAGTCCGCAGCGCGCCAAATGTTTGAAGAGCATCGCCTCATTAAAGCTACTGGCACTCCAGAGAGTGAGCGAACTTAACAGCATGATCGGAATGATCGCCATGAGTAGTGGCAAATCAACTCTTGGGAAATAACGCTTATTCATTTTCAACGACCTAATAACGCACCTATTTTGAGTGCGAAAACAACTAAAACCCGAAGAGTTCAAACTATTCCGATGCTAAGAATCTCGATTCGGAAACAACAGACACCATGCAAAGGTGTGTAAGAAAGGAGAGTGCGACACTGTCTGTTATGGGTAGTTGTGAGATGGATAAATACACTAGCCTCAGATTTTAAGCCAGTGTTTTTATTGTGACTGCCGTAAAAATGTAGAGTTACGAATTAACGGAGTTGTATTTTCAGTTTAAGTTAATGTCATTCATCTTCTCTCAATACCATTCACTCCGCATAACTGCCATTGGTCGCATGCAAAAGCAGCGTGCGACCTTCTCCCTTAATCTCAAACCATCAAATCACGTTCAACTAAGGACAGTACATGATGGTTTCTCAATCTCGCTCAATCAAAGCTCTTAAACTGGCAAGTACGTTTATCGCCGCATTTGCACTTAGCAGCAATCTGGCTCTGGCTAACCCAAGCGAGCGCACACTCAGTCAATTCAACCAAGCGGCGCAGGGTGACTCTGGCTTAGTTGATACTGTTTATGGCGAACTATCCAAACAACTCGAAGAGCAGGGCGCAACGCCGGTGACCTTGGTTTACTTGGGCAGTGCTGAGACGTTGCAAGGTCGTGAGGCGTTTATGCCTTGGAACAAGATGAAGTTCACCGAGCGCGGTCTTGCCACAATCCAAAAAGGTTTGGATCTAATGGCGAATCAGCCAGTACCACTGCAAGAGCAACAGCGCTTACAAGGCTTGCCGGAATACCAATTAGCCACCGCCATGGCAGCCACTACGTTTACTTCTCTGCCAGACATGTTCAATCACTTTGAGCGTGGCTACGAGCTGTACCTTTCATTGCTCGATGAGCCGAGTTTTAGCCAACAACCTTTCGCGGCTACTTCGTGGATTTATCGCTACGCCATTGAAGCAGCACTACGCGCTGAAGATGTTCAACAAGCCAAAACATGGTTAGCGCAAATGGAGAAGTTGGGTGACAGCAATTTAGAAACGCAAACCGCGAAAGCGCTGCTAGCGAAATAGTAGGGAGGCGTCATGATCGTTTTTAATCAACTCAGTCGCGATTACGCCCTTGGCAGCCAAACGGTGCGTGCATTGCGAGACGTTTCTGGTGAAGTATTTGCCGGCGAAATGGTGGCATTATGCGGGCCGTCGGGCTCAGGCAAAAGCACCTTACTTAACGTGCTTGGCATGCTGGATACTCAATACCAAGGTCAGGTGACATTTGCAGGCACCCCATACCCAACCGGACAAATGCAGGCTGCGAAAATGCGCCGTGAAAAGCTTGGCTTTGTGTTCCAAAAATTCAACCTTGTCCCCGTGATGACGGCACTAGAGAACGTGGCGTATCCGCTACATCTCAATGGCTTTTCAAAAGTAGAACAAACCGAGCTCGCCACACAAATGTTAGAGCACGTTGGCTTAGGCGAGTTTATTCATCACATGCCCGATAACCTATCAGGCGGCCAGCAGCAGCGTGTGGCAATTGCACGCGCCTTAGTGCACAAACCGGCATTGGTGATTGCCGATGAGCCAACCGCAAGTCTTGATAGTCAAACTGCTAACAAGGTCATCGACATTATGAAAGGGCTCGGACACGAGCTTGGCACCACTTTTATCGTCGCTACACACGACCCTCGTATGGCATCTCGCTGCGATCGCACCATTGAATTGGTGGATGGCAAAATCACCCAAATGCACGCAAGTGTGGAGGAGGTTTCATGGGCAAGCTAATTCCTGTTTCGGTTCGCCTTGCTTGGTTGAACCTGCAACGCAATCGCCGCCGCAGTTTGTTGTCGATGTTGATCATTGCCATTGCCGTGTTTGCATTAACCAGTGCGGGCGGTTTTGGTCTGTACACCTACGACAGTTTGAAAGAATCGACAGCGCGTGACACGGGGCATCTGACGTTAACCACGCCGGGTTATTTCGCCAAAGAAGAAGAGATGCCACTGAGTAACGGTTTAACTCATGCAGACGACATTACCAAGCAATTGATTGGGTTGAATGAAGTGCGAGGTGTGCAGCCACGAGTTGAATTCAGTGGTTTGATTTCCAACGGCAACAAGTCATCGATCTTTATCGGCATTGGCGTGAACGAGCGCGAATTCGATATGAAAGGGCCGTTTTTGGATGTGCGCGAAGGGCAGACGCTGTCCAACATTCATGCATCGCGTTATGACCCAGCAGAGCCAGAAGTGATGCTTGGCATTGATTTAGCGAACAACCTAAGCGTGCACGTTGGTGATTGGATCACTTTGCTGGCGACCACAACCGACGGTGCGTTGAACGCGTATGACTTCAAAGTACGTGGCATCTATTCAACAGGCGTACCAGAGCTTGATAAACGCCAGCTGTACGTGCACATCAACAGCGCGCAATCGCTGCTCGGTTCAGACAAAGTCAGTGCGTTATCTGTCTTCCTGTTCGACACCAGTTTAACTAACCAAGTCGAGCAACAAGTGGCTTCGGTTCTGAGTAAGCAAAAGCAGAACTTTGGTGATCAAGATATTGAGATTACGCCTTGGCAAGAACGCGCGTTCTTCTATCTCAAAGTGAAAGATTTGTACGACCGTATCTTCGGCATCATGGGTGCAGTAATGGCACTGGTGGTATTTGTCGCGCTGTTTAACACCATGACCATGTCGGTAACGGAACGCACCCGTGAAATTGGCACCTTGTCAGCACTTGGTAGCTACCCTCGCGAAATTATTGCTGGGTTCTTGCGCGAAGCAGGGTTACTTGCCGTGATTGGCAGCTTAATCGGTGCTTTGTTTACGGCGCTAGTCACCGTCTTACTGATGGTCGTGGATGTGCAAATGCCGCCACCGCCAGGACGCACAGAAGGTTACCCATTAACGATTTACTTCTCTTGGGAGCTGGTGGCTATAGCTGGACTCGCAGTATTGATGATTTGTTTGGTTGCGGCATTTTTCTCGGCACGCAAAGGGGTGAACAAGCCAATTACGGAGGCTCTGATTTATGTTTAATTTCAAATCACTATTACCAATTGCATTGCTGACGGCAAGCGGCGTTGCAAGCATGAATGCCAGTGCGAATGAAACAGCGCTAGATGCACAGCAAGTCGCGCAATTGATTGAAAAAGCTGACAGCTACCGCTTGCAAGATGATTCCTCCAAAGTGGTGTCATTGGTGCGCTTATATCAAGACCAAGAACTAGATAAAACCCGCCTTTACCACGTGTACACGCGCCCAAATCGTGAATCGCTGGTGGTGTTCAAATCGGCAGTCGAAGCCGGGCAAAAGATGTTGATGATGGGCGACAACTATTGGCTACAAATGCCAAAGAGCCGCCGTCCGATTCGCATTACGCCAATGCAGAAGCTGCTTGGTGAAGCGTCTATCGGCGACATCTCAACCTTGACGTGGAGCTAAGATTATCAAGGTGAATGGAGAGCGACAGAAACTGTTTCGGTGAACGGAGAAAGTGTCGCGGCTTATCACCTTGCGTTAACCGCGAAAACCAAAGGGGCGAGCTATCAGAAGATCGACTTGTGGTTGTCTGAGCAAGATGCGTTTCCAATCAAAGCTGATCTTTACTTGCGCTCTGGCAAACTCGCCAAGCAAGCGCAATATGGGCGTGCAACTGACAACGGTGAAGACTACGTCAGTGAGATGACCTTGCTTGATAGCATTCAGCCGAGCAAAAAGACCGTTATCGAGTATCAAGAGATCGTGCCTTGGCTGCTGGACAACAAGTTCTACAACCCAAGCTATTTGCCGAAAGCCAATACGACTCAGCTTTAGCCTGAACTCCATAAATAGAACCATGAAAACGAGCAAGGAAGTCACATGAAATCGCACCAGCCTAACCTTAACAAAAGCACCAGTTTGTTGATTGCTGCGTCGTTGTGTGTGGGCGCAGCAGCCCCAGTTTTTGCCAATGATGAGCTGAGTTTTGAGTGGGATTGGGCTGTCAGTTACGAAACTGCCAAGCAGCGTGACAGCGCATTTATGCAGGCGCAGGGCAGTTCTCGTGATTCACTGAATGCACTGTTGGATGTGCAGGTGAATTATCAAAACTTCAGTGGCTTGTTTGCTCTGTACAGCCAAGGGTTGTACCTCAACCAACAAGGAGAGAGTGAGTGGTTGAGTGAAGCTGATAACCAACTACTGATTCGAGAGCTTGCTTGGCTAGGAGAGTGGCAAGTCGGTGACACTACACTTGATGTGAGTTTGGGTAAGTTGCGCGTGGATTGGGGCGTGGGTTATGGCTACCGACCTTTGGACCTGTTTAAGCCTTATCGACAAAACCCGGTTGGCTTAGTCGCAGAAGAGGGGGCGGGCGTGTTTTCACTTTCACACTATGATATGGACGGCGAATGGACCGTCATTGCGACCGATTCAAGCTGGGGGCAACAAGACCAAAGTGCACTTGATCAAGCCGCAGAGCAACAAGGTGTTGGTATTCGTCGTTATGCGCTGGTGGGAGACACCGAGTATCAACTTATTGGTTATTACGATGATGTGCGCCGAGGTTTACTCGGAGCCAGTGCCATTGCCGTGTGGGATGAATCCATCGCCATGCACGGTTCCATGCTGTGGCAAAAGCAAAGTGTCGGCTATCAGTTTCAGCAGGATGATCTTTACCAACCCGTTTCAGTTGAGGAGCAGGGAAGCGCATTCCAAGCTTTAGTTGGGGTGAACTGGGCAAACCAAGCTGGACACAACGTGATCGCTGAATATTGGTACGACAGTCGTGCATGGTCGAAAAGCGAATGGCAGCAAGCAATAGAGCGTGGCGAATTACTCTCTCAGCTCCCTGAACCTAACAACTCTCTGTTGGCTAGCAGCGCTCTACTTGCGACAAGCTACGCCCAAGGGTTTCAGCATGCCAATATCGTTCAGCATAACGTAATGCTGCACTGGAGTTGGGATGTGGAAGCATGGGCTGCATGGAACGGCAAAGGGGATATGGGCTGGCTAAGTGATGTAACCCCTACGTTGGATGTGATGTTGGCGCCACAAGATGGTGGTGTGATTGTCACGCAGTGGCTTAACTACCAATGGATTGATACCGGCGATCAAAGTGTAGAAGTGGAAGTTGCCGCACGCTTTTTAACCGGAGACGACCAATCTGCTTACGCACAAATCAATGATAAGCATATGATTGTATTTAACATCAAAGGGAAATTCTAAATGTGTTCAGCAAAATCAGTGGTGAAAAGTGGATGGTCGCGTAGCTTATTAGTGACCACGGCATTTTGTCTCTTTATCGCAGCAATGACGCTTTCTGTTTGGGGCGGCTCATTTTACGTTCATGTTATGGTGAGTTTTGGATTTGGCTATTCGGCTATCTTCTTCTCATGGCTTGTCGACCGCTTGTTTCCTACCATTCCTCGTTTAGCTGAAGTGGCTATCTCGCTGACGGCATGCTTATTGTTTGGTGTGGTGAACGCTCAGCTTTGGCTTGGGGAATACTTCGGTATCTCAAGTATGCTGTCGGTTGGTCTCATGGGATTGTTATTCAGTGCCATGTGCTTTTTCTATTTCTACTCACGCGAGCAACATGCGATCGCTCAGCGAGAGTTGGAAGCCATCAAACGCGAGAAAGCAGAGCAAGATCGTGCGCTGTTGCTGAGTCAGCTTAAGCAGATGCAAAGCCAGATTGAACCGCATTTCTTATTCAATACTTTGGCGAATATCAGCGCGCTCATGTCGCAAGATGTTGATAAAGCCAAGCTGATGCTAGAACAGTTAACCGCACTGCTGCGAGCAACGCTAAAAAGCTCACGCGAAGAACACACCACCATAGACAATGAAACGGCGTTACTTGAGGCTTATTTAGGCATTCAGCAAACCCGTTTAGGTGACCGACTCAGCTACAAGATTGAGGTGGAAGAGGGACTAGGCAGAACCGAATTACCGCCGATGATGCTCCAACCTTTAATCGAAAACGCCATCATCCATGGTATTGAGCCAAAGCGAGAAGGTGGCGAAGTCAGCTTACTCATTAAGCGCGAACAACAGAACTTGAAGATTGAAGTCAGAGACACGGGTGTTGGCTTGAATCACGTGAGTGGGCACATGGGCTCTGGCGTCGGTTTAAGTAATCTCAAGCAGCGAGTTGAAGCTTTGTTCGCAGGGCAAGGAGAGGTTTCTATCAGTGAGTCTGCTCAGGGTGGTGTTTGTGTTCGCCTGAGCTGGCCGATGGAATCGTAATCAAGGAAGAAAGGAATGAATACTGGGTTTACTGCCATTATTGCTGATGATGAACCGCTATTGAGGCGTCATCTTGATAAAAGCCTAGCTGAAGTGTGGCCAGAGCTAGAGGTAATAGCTAAAGTCGCCGATGGTGAACAAGCGTTGCAAGCCATTGAGCAAAACCAACCTGACATTGCGTTTCTTGATATTCGTATGCCAGTTCTGGATGGCATGACACTAGCGCAAAAACTCAATCAACTCGCCAATCCACCTTTGATTGTGTTTGTCACTGCGTACGATGATTACGCCATCAAAGCCTTTGAACAAAATGCCGCCGATTATTTGCTCAAGCCTATCTCGGATGAGCGCCTCCTGACGACGTGTGAAAGAGTGAAAGCACGCCTTGCTAAGCGAGAACAAGAAAGCAGTAATGTGCAGATGAGCAGTCTGTTAGAACAGTTGCAGCAATTATCCGCGCCACAAACGCCGCAATATCTTCAGTGGATCAAAGCGACGCAAGGGGAAGATATTCATCTGATTGCTACGTCTGATGTGTTGTATTTCAAAGCGGAAGAAAAATACGTTTCTGTATATGCCCAACAAGGACAAGGCAAAGTGCAGGAGTATTTGATTCGTACATCGTTGAAAGAGTTGATAGGACAGCTTAACCCAGAACAGTTCTGGCAAGTGCACCGTTCAAGCGTGGTGCAAGTGTGCAAAATTAGCAAAGTAAACAAAGACTTTGCTGGCAGAATGTTTGTGCACGTTGGAGAAACTAAGCTCCCTGTGAGCCGTGCATCTCAAAGTTTGTTCAAAGGGATGTAATCGCTAGAACTGCTCACTCTTTACACTGTAAACTCTCTACTCTTAACCCAAATTATCAAGGAAGATAAATGAGTTATCGCGTAACCCTGTTAAATGCGACGGGAGAGTTGTCCCCAATCTCTGAGTATTTACATCAGAAACTTGATGATCTGAGCTTACAGCTTTCTAGTTACTTTGATTTAAGTAACATTGACCTCACCGTTAGCCCGTTTGATCGCAATGACGTACCGCAGACGGGGATTGGCGGCTATTGCTTAAGTGCCTATCGTGTAGAGATTCTGCTTGATACTCAACGTGCTGATATTAAAAACGTTATTGAGAATGAACTAGCTGCGGTGTTAGCGCATGAGTTGCATCACCTGTTCCGTATGCGAGCCGGAGAGAATGACGTTGCACTTGGTGATGTGCTGATTATGGAAGGGTTAGCTTGTCATTTCGAACGTAAGATGAATGGCGGCGTCACTCCGAGCTTGTTTGAGCAAATCAAAGATCAAGATTGGCGCCCTTTCTATGCTGAGATGAAAGGCAAGTTGACCAGCTTAGATTACAACTTCGACGCTTACTTTCTTGGTAGCGATGAAAGCCGCTGGCCGAAATACATGGGGTATTGGGTTGGGTACAACCTTGTTGCTGAATATCTGGCTGATTTTCAAGGCTCTGAACTGGATTTAGTCGGAGCAAAAGCCGAGCTTTTCTATCAATAACTCCGACACAAGCCAAACTAATAGGCTGAGTCATAAAAACAAAAAGCGCCTAGGTCATAAGACGTTAGGCGCTTTTGTCGTTTTATAGCGACGATTTCTCCGAAGAGGCGAATGGGCTTATTCGCTGATCGTCACTTTCTCAATAATGATTGGATCGCATGGAACATCATCGTGACCAAGTTTAGAGGTCGTTTTAACTTTCGCGATGCGGTTTACGACATCCATACCCGCGGTCACTTTACCAAACACTGCATAGCCCCAACCTAGGTTGGTGGTTGCGGTGTGGTCTAGGAAATCATTGTCTTCCAAGTTAATGAAGAACTGTGCTGTTGCAGAGTGCGGAGCATCGGTACGCGCCATTGCGATAGTGCCAACAAGGTTCTTTAGACCACGGTTTGCTTCGTTCGCGATAGGGGCGCGCGTTGGCTTTTCTGTCATGTCTTCGGTATGACCGCCACCTTGAATCATAAAGCCGTCGATAACGCGGTGGAAAATGGTGCCGTTGTAGAAGCCATCTTCACAGTATTTTTTGAAGTTCTTTGAGCTAACTGGCGCTCGTTCTAGGTTCAGTTCAATCTCGATATCACCGAAATTGGTGGTCATAATAATCATCTGGTTTGCCCTTATGGGTGCTAAGTTGGCGGCATTATAGCTAAGTCGTATGAGGATAGCAGAAATAAAAACAGCGACGTTTTGGCGTCGCTGTTTGCATGGTGAATGGGTGAGGAAAGCTTTAAACCGTAAAGCGACCGACCAAGTCGTACAGCTCGTTAGCTTTGTGGTTAAGGTTGCCACTGCCTGCACGGTTCTGATTCGCAAGGTGCGCCGATTGGCTGCTTTGTTGAGAGATCACCTCAATACGTTGTGAAATCTCTTGCCCAACTTGGCTTTGCTCTTCGGTTGCCGTTGCGATCAAGGTGTTCATGTCCATGATGTTAGCAATTGCGGCTTGGATTTCTTGCAGTGCGGCAGAGGCTGCTCGTGCTTCCTCAACCGTTGCTTCACCACGCGCTTGGCTTGAACCCATGGCTTTCACTGCTGCATCCGAGCCAGACTTCAACTGCTCAATCATTTGGTGAATTTCGCCTGTGCTGTCTTGAGTGCGACTCGCCAGTTTACGGACCTCATCGGCAACGACTGCGAAGCCGCGACCTTGTTCGCCTGCACGCGCTGCTTCAATGGCTGCGTTCAGTGCCAATAGGTTGGTTTGTTCGGCGATGTCTTGAATCACTTCTAGCGAAGAAGAAATGTTCTGTACATCGCTTTCTAAACGAGAAATCACCGTGCTGGCTTCCGACACCTCTAGCGCGAGCGCTTCAACAGAGTTTGCTGCGGAATCAACAATGTGTTTCGCTTGCTGTGAATTTTCGTCGGCGTCTCTGGCTGATTGCGCTGCTTGGTTAGCGTTGTTTGAAATCTCGTGCGCCGTTGCTGTCATCTCGGTCATTGCCGCTGCGACTTGTTCGGTCTCTTCACGTTGACCAGAAGCTAATTCATCCACTTGCGATGCACGCTGTGACATCTCGTTGGTCTCTGAAACCACTTCTTGTCCTACGTGGCTAACGCTCTTGATTATGCCTTGTAGGCTTTCAACGAAGATATTGAAGTTACGGCTAAGTTGGGTGAACTCCGGCACGCTCGATTCTTCCATGCGCGCGGTTAAATCTGCATCGCCTTGTGCGAAAGAGTGAATTGAAGCATCAAACTGCTCAATAGGCTTCATGATGCTGCGGTTAACAAACACGGCAAAGACTGCAACTATCGCTGTAATCGAGGCACAAAACAGGGCTATCGCAGTTAGTGTGGTGTTGAGATCTTCGTGTGCGGCTTTTTCCATGTCTGCCACAATGGCGTCGATATCGTCCGTGTAGAAACCCGTTCCTAACATCAAGTCCCATTCAGGAATAAAGACTGAGTAGCTGAGTTTCGGTAGTGCTTCACTCTGACCGAGTTTCGGGAAGTAATAAGTCGTGAACTCACCAGTTTTGGCATTTTTTAGCAAATCCTGAATCAGGTAATTGCCTTTCTTGTCCTGCAAGTTATAGAAGTTTTCCCCGATGCCTTTGGTGTTTTTACCCACCACGACGCGAACGCCTTTTGAATCATAACCAAAGATGTAGCCGGATTGACCAAACTCTAGTTGTTTCAAGATAGGCAGAGCCTCTTCCAGTGGGGCATTTTGTGCGAGTAGCGGCTCGACAGCGGAACGCGCCATTTGTACGTAACTTTTGAGTTCGGCTTTTTTCATCTCCATCATTCGACTTCGAGTTTGCTCTATCTCGTGCTCGTTGTAGGCCGTGGTTTGTAGGTAGGTGAACCACATCATGCCTATTGCCATAGTTAGAATTGGAATTATTGAAAGGATATATAGTCGTTTTCTGATCGTCAGATTCATAGAGACGTCCTTCTCTCGGCGCAGCGTTACAAGTGACAAGCTGAATAAGCTTGCCTGATAAAAGTGTTAATACTTATTGTTGTAATGCTTAGAGATTAACCGAGTTACTCAATCAGAAGTACTGGAAATTTGTAAATCTAGACGAAGGTCGTAGCATTTTTAAGCGGGATCACAATTAACGTGAACACGACCCACTATTGCAACGAGAAGTCCCTGTTAACCAATATGAGACGCGATACCTATTCTTTGCGAATTTGAGGTAAAGCCAGTCAGCAACAGGTTTAACGAGGCGCCAACGCAGTGGAGCGTAGAGCCAACCGCGACCAACTAATTGCCACGCACGATGAGTCACGTCCAACCCCAGCAGAAGTTCCCCCTTTTCGTTGAGGGCGTGCAAAATGGTGTTGGCTTGTTCAGGATCGATCTGAGGATAATCTGCGAATGCATCACTATAGATATCGACGGTTTTGATTTGCTGCTTGGCATCGCGTTGTTTTAGCGCCTTCATCTCTTTGGCACAAAGCGGGCAGGTTCCGTCATAAAATATGGTGAGTTTTGTCATTGCGGTTTTCTTGTTTGAGATTTTCTAATCGCTTTTACGTGGCGAATTTTCTTTTGGTTCATTGTTTTGCAAGTAATGCAGCCAATTGTTGCGAATGTTGCTGTAATTGAATTGGCAGAACTCTTTGCGATCACGCAGGTAGTCTTTTTCTACTTCATCGAGTAAGGCTTTGTATTGCTCAGGATCACTACCGTACACCAGACATAACGTTGAAAAGTAACGCTGCAAATCAAAGCTGTGTTCGTCAATGTACTCGCCAAAATCGTAGTAGTCCGGTCTGTCGTCGGATTCGAATGCGAACATGTCGGCGGCGCTAATGGCCATATCTGCGCCATCTTCTAGGAAGTCAATCATTAAAATAGTGGCAAAATTATCGACCGCATCTTCTTCTTTTCCGAGAACAGGGATGCTTTGATCTTCGATGTAAGCATGTCCAGCTTCATGAAGTAAAGTGTGCAATAACGTATCTAGCGCCCCTGTTTTTGGAGATTTTCCGAAGCGTTCTTCATACTGATTATTGGAGAAGTAATTGAGCGACTCCAAATAAAAAGTGTAAGGAACGTATATTGTGTGTGTATCAGGATCATACATTGGACCATCTTCTCCGCCGTAAACCAGCGTGAGAGCTTTATCAAATGGAAAGTAGGCCTGAGATAGCTCAGCAAAGATGGTGTTTACATCGCTGCTTTGAATAGATTGTTGGGCTATTTTTTCATGAGTTGTCTCTACGGGAGAATATTGAATACGAATGTTTTCAGATGCTGTAGCTGATGAGGCTATGCTGAGTAATAGCGCAGGGCAAAGCGAATGAATGTTCATGTGGGACTCTTGTTATTGAATAACTTGTATAAAAAATTATACATGTTTTTGTCTGATGCATAGTTGGGGTTGTACTCATTAGCCAAAGTCGGGACGTCGGTCTCGAAAAGCAATCATGATAACATCGCATATTTCGGCTGCTTGGTTCTCTAGGGCGTTTATCAAGACCTCTTGGATAAGAACGGCGGTGAAGTTATTAGCTATGCATCGTATTCTAAGAAGCTTACTGAGTAACTGTGCTTCGATCTTTATCTGTGAAAATGATAATAGGCAGTTAATCATTGCAAGGTTTAACTATGGGGTTGGTGAATGTCACTGAATTGAAGAAAATTATCAGCGATATGTTATAATCCTGCTCCGTTGTGACGAAAACGTTTGTTGCAGCCTGAGAGTTTCCTTGGATTCGGCTCGTTTATACACCATGAGCCAGAGTTGAAAAGCTACGACAGGAACAGGCAAACCCAATTGTTTTGAACGCGCTCTCGGCGTTTAGCGGTTACAACGGGAAGGAACTTTGTTTGATAGTAATTGACACATTCTGTTTAAGTAAGGGAGCCCGAAGTGGTTCAGAAAGTGTCACCCAGAATTTACTCACAACACGACAGCCCAAGCGATAACGCACAGGTATTGCGAGGGGCCATTTGAAGGAGCTGTATCAGCTCCTTTCACATTTAAGGGCTTGCTAACAGCGTAAAAACTGACACATCGCTTAAGGAGCGCCCCTTAAACTAGCCTAAGGCGCATCTACACCAACTTTTTGAGTATTTTCGAAATAATAAAGCGAGAAAATTTGCTATTGAACGAAGGTTAAACTAACACTCATTCATTACGGAGAATGAAGAGAACAATAATAAGAGGCGATATGAATCATTTAATATCTGTAGGTGCACTGGAGTCCTTCTTGGTCGCAATCAGTGTGCTTTTCCTGGGGCATTTTATTAATGCTAAGCTACCGATTTTAAAGAAATTCAACATACCTGAGCCGATTGTAGGTGGTCTTATTGTAGCCTGCATGATTACTGCTCTTCATTTCAACGGCATCGATTTAGAGTTCGACTTGCCATTACAAAATACGTTTATGTTAATGTTTTTTGCGACAGTTGGTTTGGCCGCAAATTACACTCAGTTGATGAAAGGAGGTGCGAAGGTTTTTATCTTCTTAGCTGTCGCATCGTTTTACATCATCATACAAAACGGCGTTGGCGTTTCACTTGCGGCGGCGCTCGGTTTAGATCCTTTGATGGGGTTAATTGCTGGCTCGATTACTCTGTCAGGTGGTCATGGTACAGGTGCTGCGTGGTCACAAACCTTTCAAGACGTGTATGGATTGGATAACGTCTTAGAAATTGCAATGGCATCAGCGACTTTTGGTTTGATCATCGGCGGTATCATTGGTAGCCCTGTAGCGCAGCGTCTGGTGGAAAAGAACAGCATAGAGTCTGAGTATGGTCGTGGTGGTCGAGATGCCAAAACTCACGAGAAGTTCCCGGAGTTGGTGACTTACAATGAATACGAAGAAGATAAAGTAACGGCGAAAAAAGTGGTGGAGAAACTCTTCTTCCTACTGATCTGTGTTACTGGGGCCAAGTATGTCGAGCAATGGGTAAGCACGTATGAAATCTCATGGCTGATGATTCCAGACTTCGTATATGCGCTATTCATTGGTGTGATCATTACGAATTTCTTGGAAGTGACCAAGATTCGTAAGTTAGATGCCGAAACGGTCGATATGTTAGGTACGGTATCGCTATCTCTGTTCTTAGCGATGGCTCTGATGAGCTTGAAGTTATGGAATATCTTCGATCTAGCGATTCCATTCTTGGTTATTTTAGCTGTGCAGTCTGTCGTCTTAGCAATCTTTACGTACTATGTTACGTTCAAAGTGATGGGAAGCAACTACGATGCTGCTGTTATTGCAGGGGGGCACTGCGGTTTTGGCTTGGGTGCAACCCCAACAGCCGTAATGAACATGGGTTCGATCGTTAACCGATTTGGCCCGTCGCCACAAGCATTTATGGTGGTGCCAATTGTGGGCGCTTTCTTTATCGACATCGTCAACTTAATTATCTTGCAAGGCTACATTTCATTCCTTGGTTAAAGTTAAGTGGATGAGCTCCTAGAGGCGAAATAAAAACGGTCACAACACTGGTTGTGACCGTTTTTTTATGACTTGGTTTGGTCGTTTATTGAACGAAGAATTATTGGATAGTTCGGCTGAACTTGAGGCTAGCTGTCCAACCAAGAATACCAATGAAGGCGTAAATGCCAACGTTTAACCAACCCGCTTGAGGAATGGCATTGAATGGGTTTGGTGTAATAATGGCGTGCAGCGGAAGGTAAAGCACTTCGGAGAAAAACTGATCTAGCCCGTAGAAACCAAAAAGTGCGATAGGCATCCAACGCAGCGCATAAATGGCGATAAACAAAATGACCAGTGGTGAGTTCACTTTTTGTGAAATAGCCATCGCAGTTAATGCCAGCGGTAACAGCAGAATACCGGCGAAAAAGATTCTGATTAAAAACTCTCCCCAATGCAGCAGCACGTAACCTAACGAGGCTTGGCGGTACAATAAAGCCAATTGGTGATCAGTAGAGATGTTCAGCAACCACAACATTGAATTTGCAGCGAGTACGAGCACCGAGCAGACGAGCGGAATCACCAATAAGCCAAATCCTAGCTTCACTAAATGGGTTTTTATGTCACTGACAGGCATACTGCGCCAAAACATAATGCTGCCTTCCGCCCGTTCTTTGCGTAGCGTTCTTGGGAAGTACTGAACGGCTAACAATATAGACAGCAGCCCTGCTCCTCCGGAAATCAACATATTGACGTCATCACCAAGCTCTTTGTGAATGTCACTGACATCGCCACCAAAGCTCATTTGGAAAAACATATTGTGTTGTAGAGTGTCGTTACTCATTAAACTCACAAAGAGAATAACTCCACACGCCAACACAAACAGTGGAATACGTAAAACAAGAGGGTTTTCTAACCACTCTTTTTGCAACATCGCGACAACTGAACGCATTACGCTGCCTCCTTCTGCAATGCTAAAAATAGATCCGCTAACTTCACCCCATGGATGGAACCCATTGTTTCTGCTTGTTGGGCATACTGGGCTTTGAGTAACCATTTCGTTGAACCGAGGCCTTTTTGTGACGAGAGTGGGTTCATCGCTTCAATTTGTGTGCGGTGCTCGTCGTTGGCTTCAAGAATGAAATAGTCTTCACTGATACTGTCCATCGAGGTTTGCAGAACGGGGCGACCATGCTTAAGAATCAGAACATCTGTCAGCAAGTGCTCAATCTCTGATACTTCATGACTGGCGATGATCAACACGCGCTCGCCGTCGTGAAACCATTCCAATAAGTGACGATAAAACGTCTCGCGATACACGAGATCTAACCCGAGTGTCGGTTCATCCAATATGAGGATTTGGGTGTTGGTCGCGATCACAATCGCGAGGTGTAATTGCACCTTCATCCCTTTGGATAAAGATTTGATACGCGCACGAGGTTTGATGTCCGTTTGACGAAGTAGCGTATCTGCTTGGGCGCGATTGAACCCTGGATGCACGCCCTCGGTATAGTTAAGCAGTTGAGCAACGGTCATCCAATCTGGCAGAACGTTGACATCCGAGATGTAGGATAAGCTCTGCATTATCTTGTCGCGTTGCATAATGGGTTCAAATCCGTTGATACGAATAGTGCCCTGATATTCATGTGCACCGAGTAGGGCATTAATAAGCGTTGATTTACCTGCGCCATTATGGCCGAGTAAGCCAAGTACTTGTCCTGCATGTAGGTCGAAACTCACTTCATGCAGTGCTTCTCCTTGTTGCTGATATTGCTTGGAGACGTTGTTTACACTGACTAATGCGCTCATTGGTCACCTTTCAAGTGTGGTTTTAGTTGTTGAATGAATTCGTCGAGTGACATATCCAGACGCTGTATTGTGTCGGCTATCTGCGGAATTTGTTGCTGAAGAAAACGTGCCTTCTCGTCTGCGAGTAATTTGAGCTTTGCTCCTGAAGCGACAAACATACCTTGACCGCGTTTTTTCTCCACTAGCCCGTCATCAACAAGCAATTGATAGCCTTTCATAACGGTGAGGTGGTTAATTTTCATATCTGCAGAGATGCTACGGACGGAGGGCAGAGCATCGCCTTCTTGCCAGACACCTTGCAGTATTTGCTGTGTGATCTGGTCTGCCAACTGTCGAAATATCGGTTGGCGATCATGCCAATTAGTCATGAGTGAATCTCTTGGTTGAGATGGTGTTATATATATGTATAACACCTAGTGCATTAGAGAGAAAGTAATAATTTAAAACCTAGTGTATCCGCCTGTCTCATTCGCTCTAAATATCCACCTATGTGGTCGTTGTTTTGAGGTTTTGTTTTATATGGAAATTAATTGCTTCTCATAAGTTGAGAAGTGTTGTTTTTCTCTTCCCATCAATACACTTATCGCCTGTTTTAAATGAATATTCTCACTGAATGATAATTAGCATAATTTTAGGTCTGCCTATTTCTTACTTGATGAGAATTGATGGTCAAAGAGGCCTAGAAAACAAAAGTTTCGAGAGGCAATCTGACTGGCTTAGGCACCTATCTCACGTTGAGCTCGTGCTCAATGAATGAGAAAGAGTAGAGTAAAGAGGTCTCATGAATCAGGTAATATCTATCGGCCCACAGGAGTCGTTCCTCGTCGCAATTTGCGTGTTGTTTTTAGGGCAGTTCATCAATACCAAGTTACCAACCTTAAAAAAATTTAATATTCCAGAGCCAATTGTTGGTGGTCTAGTGGTCGCTTGCGTAATCACGACGATGCACTTAAATGGTGTGGATGTCTCCTTTGATTTACCACTGCAAAACGTCTTTATGCTGATGTTTTTTGCAACCGTTGGCTTAGCGGCAAATTACACCCAACTGATTAAAGGCGGTGCGAAGGTTTTCATCTTCCTAGTTGTGGCATCGGTCTACATTCTTATCCAAAATGCGGTCGGCGTGTCCTTAGCAACAGCGTTGGGGTTAGATCCACTCATGGGGTTGATCGCCGGATCCATTACGCTTTCTGGCGGACATGGAACTGGAGCTGCGTGGTCGCAAACTTTTCAAGAAATGTATGGTTTGCATAATGTTCTAGAGGTGGCAATGGCTTCTGCTACATTTGGCTTGGTGATGGGCGGGATTATTGGCAGCCCTGTTGCACAAAAGCTACTAAACAAACACAACTTGGAATCGGAATACGGACGCACCAATCAAAGTCATCAGAGTTTCCCTGAACTGGTGACGTACAACGAACATGAGGAAGATCGTGTCACAGCGAAAAGAGTCGTTGAAAGCTTGTCCATCATTCTACTTTGCGTGACAGGCGCGAAGTATCTGGAGAGTTGGGTAAGCAGTTTTGACATCAAGTGGTTAATGATTCCCGATTTTGTTTATGCGCTGTTTATTGGTGTTGTTATCACTAACATCATGGAAGTGACGAAGGCGCGCAAGGTTGATTTAGAAACCGTTGATATTCTTGGCACGGTTGCACTATCTCTATTTCTTGCCATGGCCTTGATGAGTTTGAAATTGTGGAATATTTTCGATCTTGCGATCCCATTCCTTATTATTCTTGCTATTCAGTCGGCAGTGTTGGCGATGTTCACTTACTACGTAACATTCCGCATGATGGGAGGCAACTACGATGCGGCGGTGATCGCTAGCGGACACTGCGGTTTTGGGTTAGGTGCTACACCGACTGCGGTCATGAATATGGGCTCCATCGTGAGTCGATATGGTCCATCACCACAAGCATTTATGGTGGTTCCAATTGTCGGTGCATTCTTCATCGACATTGTGAATTTAGTGATTTTGCAAGGATGCATCGCTTTTATTAAATAACATTCGCTTTTTTACCGAAATAACAAAGCCAGCACCTATACGCTGGCTTTGCTATTTGTAACACGAAATCTTGTTTGCCTGACTTCAAGCCGTGAAATCAATGCGTTACTATGACGACATAGTGTTCAATTTTGCAGCAGCATGAGGTACCCACATGTCTGAAAAAATATCGACGTCGGCATTAGCGAAAATGCGCAAGGTAGAAGCTAAGCTGCTGTTTGCCGATCTCAAACGTGCAGGCTACATCGTTCGCCAAGATGAAAAGTGGATTTTGACCGAAGAAGGGGCAAAGTTTGGCGGTGAGTATGTGGATCACCCTAAATTTGGCCAGTTCATCGTCTGGCCGACCAACTTACATATTGAGCTGACTCCCAGCTCAGGGAAAACATTGAGCGCGACACAACTGGGTGAAAAGCTGAAATTGAATGCGAAGCGCATGAACCAGCTTTTGAGTGAACTGGGTTGGTTGACCAAATCCGAAGAGGGATGGAGTGTCACAGAAGCTGGTGTGCGCGCTGGTGGGCAGCAAAGAACCGATAAAGAAACACAAAATACCTTTGTCGTATGGCACGATGTGGTGCTGCGTAACAAGCGTCTTAAGCAGTCTGTCATTGAGTTTTTAGGGCAAGACGCGGAGTCACATTCTACGGATAAATCGTACTCAAGCTTTCGCCAAAAATTTGAAGCCAAGCACCGAACATTAGATGGGCATTACGTGCGCTCTAAGGGTGAGTTGCTCATTGACAACTGGCTGTACTTGGCTGGTGTAGTGCACGCTTATGAGCGTCAGTTGCCGATTGACCAAGATGTCACTAGCGATTTTTACTTACCAGGCGGTAAAGTCTATTTGCAATTTTGGGGAAGTGACGATGGGGAGATGGCTCAGGCCGACCGTGAGACCATTCGTACTGTTTATGAGCAGCATCATTTCAACCTTATCGAAGTCGAACCGAGTGAACTAGACAAGTTGGATGAAGTGCTTCCTAAGCGTCTTCGTCAGTTTGGTATTAAAGCTTATTGACGACTTAAGCCCGCTGTTCAGATAAGAAAAAACCCGTGTTCAACACGGGTTTTGTATTTTTAGTGTGTTTCTAGGCTGCCATCCTATGGGTTAAAAGCCTTTGATGTTTTCTGCTTCTAGCTCAGAGAAGTACTTCACTGTCTTCACTTTCAGTTCTTGTTGAGCTGGTTCGTCGCATACGATCACCGCTTTAGGGTGAAGCTGAAGTGCAGAAACTGTCCATAGATGGTTTACACAACCTTCCACGGCTGCTTCTAGTGCCTGAGCTTTGTTATGACCAGTGACCAAGATCATCACTTCTTCTGAGTCTAGAAGCGTACCAACACCGATAGTCAGCGCGTATTTAGGCACTTGGTTGATATCGCCGTCAAAGAAGCGAGAGTTCGCAATGCGAGTGTCTTCAGTGAGGGTCTTGATGCGAGTACGAGAAGAAAGAGATGACGCTGGCTCGTTGAACGCGATGTGACCGTCGTTACCCACGCCGCCCATGAACAGGTTGATCTTGCCGTAAGACTTAATTTTGTCTTCGTAACGCTTACATTCTGCGTCGTGATCGTCTGTGTTACCGTTCAGTAGGTTGATATTTTCTTCTTGAATATCAATGTGATTAAAGAAGTTGTTGTACATGAACGAGCGGTAAGATTCTGGGTGATCCGCAGGGATGCCAATGTACTCATCCATGTTAAAAGTCACGACGTTTTTGAAGCTCACTTCGCCGGCTTGGTAAAGCTCGATTAAGGCTTTGTAGGTTGCTAGAGGAGTGCCACCAGTTGGTAGACCCAGAACGAATGGACGCTCAGCAGTAGGTTTAAAGTCGTTGATACGCTTAGCGATATGCGCAGCTGCCCACTTACCTACTTGTGCTGCTCGAGTTAACGGGATAAGTCTCATTTTGTGCCCCTAGTTATTGGAATTGACGATGTACTGAAACATTAATTCGCATTATAAAATAAGTAATGGCGAACTGCTATTGTTTTAGGTCAAAATTTTGCTTTTTCTTTAACCAATGTTGGTTTTGTCGACGATTTTTATATCTAAATGCTTTTATAAGACGATTTTTTACAAAGAAATTGCATTATGAAACTGACGAATCAATAGATAAAATTTATGATCTAAATTAAGTTCTGCCTTCGCACTTAACCTTGTTTTTTAACAACCTACAGAGTGCGAAATCGCACACGAACTTCAAATATTATGGGTTAGATATGGCATGGCGCTCATTCTTTAACCATAATTGAAATGTGTAAACCAGTGAGGAATTCGGTATGAAAAATGAGTTAGATCCGAGCAAAGTACTACAGGCTTACGAATGTGTGATGAACAACGGTACGCCAACCGAATTTGGTAAAATGTATGAAGGTGTAGAAGCGTTTTCTGACTACGATGGGTACAACGTTTTCTTGAGAGGAAATGGTGTTGAGCTAAAAATTGGCTTCCACAACACCTATCACTTGGAATATGACCAAGAGCATTTGAAAGAGAGCTTTCTGAAAAAGATTGCGACGCTCGCCAAGTAAACGGTCATCACCCAAATATTAAAAAAGCCCTTGGGAGAATGCCCCCTTGGGCTTTAGGAGAAGAAATGAGCTTGTCTTGCTCGCTCAGTAAAGTCAAACGAGCTTTCGCCTACTGCTAGAAAAAGGCTAGAACTAGGTTATTGGTTATTAATCGTCTTCAACCAAACTCTCTTCAATGTATTCTTCTGTCGCGTCAGGCTTGTTACGACCATTTAGCGTATGGAAGCGCTTGCGACCACGAGCAAGTTGGGTGTACTTTAGCCACGTACGCTCAAGTTTTGTTTTTGCTTTGCCCGGGTTTTCTAACACCTTGATGAAGTGTTTCTCTTCGCTGTTTTCAGGTGTTAATTCGCCTGACTCTAAGCCAAGCATTGTATCCCCATAAATTGTTAGGATTTCCTCTTCTGAAAGAGTAAAATCGCCAGA
>NZ_JAWOVM010000017.1:0-71435 GCF_033339895.1 Vibrio sp. 1751 | reverse complement strand
TTGGGTTACTTGAAAGAGTTGCTGCCACGTCGTCCTGATTTGAAAGTGATCATCACGTCGGCAACCATCGACCCAGAACGCTTCTCAAAACACTTCAACAATGCACCAATCATTGAAGTATCGGGTCGTACTTACCCAGTAGAAACACGTTACCGCCCACTAAGCGGTGATGACGACAATGATCGTGACCAGCTTGAAGGCATCTTCGAAGCGGTAGATGAACTGTGCGATGAAGGTTTAGGTGACATCCTGATTTTCATGAACGGTGAACGTGAAATCCGTGATACCGCAGATGCATTGTCCAAACGTAATCTGAAGAGCACGGAAATTGTGCCGCTTTACGCGCGTTTGTCGGCAGGTGAGCAGAATAAGATTTTCCAACCTCACACTGGTCGCCGAATTGTACTGGCAACCAACGTGGCAGAAACCTCGCTAACTGTTCCGGGCATTAAATACGTTATCGACCCGGGTACGGCGCGTATCAGTCGATACAGTTACCGTACTAAGGTTCAGCGTCTTCCAATCGAGCCAGTTTCTCAGGCGAGTGCGAACCAGCGTAAAGGTCGTTGTGGTCGTGTGGAAGAGGGTATCTGTATTCGTCTGTACTCAGAGGAAGATTTTGAGTCGCGCCCAGAGTTTACTGATCCTGAAATCCTGCGTACCAACCTAGCGTCGGTTATCTTGCAAATGACGGCACTTGGTTTGGGTGATATTCAAGCGTTTCCATTTGTGGAAGCACCGGATAAACGTAACATCCAAGACGGCGTACGTTTGCTGGAAGAGCTTGGTGCGATTAACTCTGAGGTAAAAGACCCGAAAAAACGCCTGACTTCCATTGGTCGCCAATTAGCGCGTTTGCCAATCGATCCGCGCTTGGCGCGTATGGTATTGGAAGCACCAAAATATGGTGCGCTTAAAGAAGTGATGATCATTGCAGCGGCCTTGTCGATTCAAGATCCACGCGAGCGTCCTTCCGACAAACAACAATCGTCAGACGATAAACATCGTCGCTTCTTCCATGAAGAGTCGGACTTCCTGACATTTGTGAATTTGTGGGAATACATCCAAAAGCAGCAAAAAGCCTTGTCTAGCAATCAGTTCCGCAAACAGTGTAAGCAAGACTATTTGAACTACTTGCGCGTTCGCGAGTGGCAAGACGTGTACTTCCAAATTCATCAGTCGATGCGTGAGATGGAGTTCAAGCTTAACGATGAGCCCGCTTCTTACCATGGCGTACACAGTGCCATTTTGGTTGGTTTGCTGTCGCACATCGGCATGAAAGACCAAGAAAAGAATGAATATCAAGGCGCGCGTAATGCTCGTTTCCATATCTTCCCTGCATCAGGTCTATTCAAGAAACAGCCTAAGTGGATCATGTCTGCTGAGTTGGTGGAAACCTCAAAACTTTGGGGTCGTATCATCGCAAAGATTCAGCCAGAATGGATTGAACCGTTAGCTAAACACCTTATTAAACGTAGTTACAGCGAACCACATTGGTCGAAGAAACGCGCTGCGGTGATGGCGCACGAAAAAGTGATGCTTTACGGCGTACCAATCGTACCGAAACGCTTGGTCAACTACGGCAGTATCGATTCGACCGTAAGTCGCGAAATCTTCATTCGTAGTGCATTGGTTGAGGGGGAATGGGAAACCAAACACGCGTTCTTTAAGCAAAACCGTAAGCTTCTGCAAGAAGTGGAAGAGCTTGAGCATAAATCTCGTCGTCGTGACATCTTGGTGGATGATGATGAGCTGTTTGATTTCTATGACCAACGTGTTGGTACTGAAGTCGTTTCTGGCAAACACTTCGATACGTGGTGGAAAAAGGCATCTAAAGAAAATCCGGAACTGCTGAACTTTGAAAAAGAGATGCTGTTCAAGGGTGATGCTAGCCATGTGACCGATTTGGATTACCCGAACTTCTGGCATCAAAATGGTTTGAAGCTCAAATTGAGTTACCAATTTGAACCAGGCGATGATAGTGACGGTGTCACAGTGCATTTGCCGTTGCCGATTTTAAACCAAGTTGAACCAGCGGGTTTTGATTGGCAGATCCCAGGTTTACGCCATGAGCTTGTGGTTAGCTTGATTAAATCGTTGCCAAAGACAATTCGTAAGAACTTTGTGCCTGCGCCAAACTATGCCGATGCATTCTTAGCACGTGTCACGCCAATGGAAGCGCCGCTGCTAGATTCATTAGAGAAAGAGTTGCGACGCATGACGGGCGTAGAGGTACTGCGTGAAGACTGGAACTTGGAACAAGTACCTGAGCACTTGAAAGTCACGTTCCGCGCGGTTGATCATCGAAATCGTAAACTGAAGGAACATAAAGACCTTCATGAACTGAAAGAAAGTTTGAAAGACAAAGTTCAAGAAACGCTTTCCAAAGTTGCGGATGACGATATCGAACAGCAAGGTCTGCATACGTGGAGTTTTGGCGAATTGCCGAAAGTGTATCAACAAAAACGTGGCGGCTACGATGTAAAAGCGTATCCGGCGCTTGTTGATAGCAAAGACAGCGTTGAAATCAAACTCTACGAAACCGAATTTGAGCAGATCACCGCAATGCGCGCTGGCCAGCGTCGTTTGATTTTGTTGAATGTACCGTCTCCAATTAAATATTTGCACGCTAACTTACCGAACAAATCGAAGTTGGGGTTGTATTTTAACCCTTACGGCAAGGTGCTTGATCTGATAGATGACTGCATTGCCTGCGGTGTCGATAAGCTTATTGAAGAGCAGGGTGGTTTAGTTTGGGAGCCAGAGAAGTTCGAAGCGTTGAAAGAACACGTTCGTGCTGAATTGGGTGACACCGTTGTAGAGATCGCTCAACAGGTTGAGACTATTCTGACCACGGCGTTTAGCATCAATAAGAAGCTAAAAGGCAAGATCGACTTCACAATGGCGTTTGCTCTGTCCGATATCAAAGCACAAATTGAAGGCTTGATCTTCAAAGGCTTTGCAACGGAATGTGGCTGGAAGCGCTTGCCGGATATTCTTCGCTACATGCGCGCGATAGAGCGCCGTATGGAGAAGTTGCCAATCGATCCAAACAAAGATCGTTTACATATGCTGAAGATTGAATCTGTGACTCAAGACTATAAAGAGTTGCTGAACAAGATCCCGAAAGGTGTGGCCATTCCTGAAAATGTAAAAGAAGTGCGTTGGATGATTGAAGAACTTCGCGTGAGTTACTTTGCTCAACAATTAGGCACTCCTTATCCTGTTTCTGATAAACGAGTCAAAAACGCGATTGATGCTTGCTAATCAACCAGTAAAATAGTGTCAGATTTGTAATTATCGCTTAAGAAGTTGCTGGTACACTAATTGCTAGTAACTCAATAAGCATTATTTTTTAGTTCCGGGAGGCAATAGTTCGCCTCCCTTTATTTGTAGTACCAACGACTGAGTTATGCAGACGTGGGAATAATAAAGAGTAAAGGTAGATGATGAAAAAAACTCTATTAGCAGTGGCGCTACTTGGCGCATCTTCTGCGGCAATGGCGGATTCTTGGATTTACGGTGGTGCAACAGTAGGTCAGTCTGACTACAAAGGTGAAACGGACACATCATACTCTGTTCACGTTGGTACAGGCATTCTACCTATCATTGGTGTTGAAGCTGGTGTAACACAACACGGTGAGTTCAACGTAAATGGTCAAGACACTAAGCTAACTTCTTACTACGCAGCACTTAAGCCAAGCATCGACTTCGGTCCGCTACACGTGTACGCAAAAGGTGGTTTCCATCAGTGGGACAAAAAAGTGAAAGGCGGCAAAGACGATGACGATTTGGACCTAATGTACGGTGTGGGTGCTGAGTACTTCATTTTTGGCCCAATGTCTGTTGGTGCTAGCTACATGAACTACACTGCTGGTAAAGACGATATCAGCACGTTCTCTGTTAACGCAACACTACATTTCCTATAAGCGTCAAGCTTTCTAACACCATATGAAACACACCGGCTTTATGCCGGTGTTTTTTTGTCTGGAAGTCACAAAACAAAAGTTGAACATAAATTATTCACTTTTAGAGTCTTAAAATGCCTATGCTTTCCAATATATAGTGGCGATTAAATGCGCATATTTGCGTAATGTTTCGCTTGGGAATCGATCAGGAAGGGATAGTATGAAAAAAACACTCTCGTTATTCGCTCTAACGTTGTGCTCAACGTCAGCAATGGCTGACTCTTGGATTTACGCTGGTGGCCAAATTGGTCAGTCCGATATCGACAGCGAAAATGATACAACCTACGGTATTCATGTCGGTACTGGTATTTTGCCGTTCATTGGCATTGAAGCAGGCTACTTTAACCACGGCAAAGTGGATTTATCTTTGAGTGGCAGCAGGGGTAGTGCTGATTTTGATTCATTCTATTTAGCGGCGAAACCTAGTATCGACTTCGGCCCGTTACACGTTTACGCAAAAGGCGGCATCAATGCATTCAATGTTGATTATGACGGCGGACTGAGAAACTTAGACAAAGATGATGGCGTCTCTTACATGTATGGTGTTGGTGCCGAATACTTCTTGCTTGACAATGTGTCTGTGGGCGCGAGTTATCAAGCGTTTGGCGTGGATATTGAAGGCGATAGTGATACCGTTAGCAGTGTAACAGGGAACATCACCTTCCATTTCTTATAACGCTCGCTGGATGAAAGGCTTGCTGATTTGGTTTCGTCGTTAATTGTGAAACCAAATCAGCGCAGGTCTTCTCTATTTGCGCAGTGACTGGCTATGAACTTAAGTATTTCTTGTGTCTTTTCTAGTCTACAACCTACGACAAAATCAATCGTTAGACCTCATAATTTTTGTGTTGATATTATTTCCCCTTCATCTGTCTCGAATTGAGCTTAAAATGCAATAAATCACGACTTTTTGCAAAAATATGTGATTGCTGCTAAAATTCGTCCCGCTTTAAAACTTTAGAGTTCAAATTAATGGAGGGCGGTATTGGAGTTCTTCTCACCTGAGGGGCGTTTCAAATTCACGTTAAATTTGTATTTATGGATAATGCATTTAAAAAATATAGTATTGATACAACCGATTATCAGGTTGGACAGGATAACGTTCAAAAGTGGGGATTCGATATACATAACCCGGTTTTTGGCATTAGTGCGGGGCTCGTTGTTTTCTGTCTGATTTCACTTCTTCTTGTTGAGCCAACCACTGCTCGAGACGTATTAAACGGTCTAAAAAACGGAATTATCGAACAGTTTGATGCGTTCTTTATGTGGTCGACAAACTTCTTCTTATTGTTCGCCGTTGCTCTTCTTTTTTCTCCGCTAGGTAAAATCCGCTTAGGAGGCAAAGAAGCAACGCCGGATCACTCAACCGTTTCTTGGTTGTCGATGCTTTTCGCCGCGGGTATGGGTATTGGTCTTCTGTTCTGGAGTGTGGCTGAGCCGACCGCGTATTTCACTGATTGGTGGGGAATGCCACTTAACGCAGTACCATACACCGAAGAAGCAAAATCCCTCGCGATGGGTGCCACTATGTTCCACTGGGGTGTACATGGTTGGAGTATTTACGCACTCGTTGCGCTAGCATTAGCGTTTTTTGCCTTTAACAAAGGTTTACCACTTTCATTGCGCGCGGCGTTCTATCCAATTTTTGGTGACCGTGCATGGGGCTGGTTAGGTCACGTTATTGATATCCTTGCCGTTTTGTCGACGCTATTTGGTCTTGCAACGTCGCTAGGTCTGGGTGCTCAGCAGGCGACCAGTGGTATTAACCATGTCTTTGGTCTAGAAGGCGGCATTGGTACACAAATGATTGTGATCACCTTCGTTACCTTTATCGCGGTGCTATCAGTGATTCGTGGTATTGATGGTGGTGTTAAGCTACTGAGTAACGTCAATATGGTGGTTGCGTTTGCGCTGCTTATTTTCATTACCTTCATCACGTTTGATACGGCCTGGGGTTCGCTACGCGACACAACAATGGCTTACATTGAAAATATTATTCCATTGAGTAACCCTCACGGTCGTGAAGATGAAACTTGGATGCACGGCTGGACGGTATTCTACTGGGCTTGGTGGGTATCTTGGTCACCGTTTGTTGGTATGTTTATCGCGCGTGTGTCTAAAGGTCGTACGGTTCGAGAATTCTTATTCGCAGTCATCGTTATTCCTACAGTTGTTACTTTGATTTGGATGTCTGTGTTTGGTGGTATTGCGCTTGACCAAGTGGTGAATAAAGTTGGTGAGCTAGGTGCAAATGGTCTCACTGATATTTCATTGACTCTGTTCCATGTTTACGATGCGCTTCCGTATAGCTCAGTGATTTCAATGCTTTCTATCGTGCTGATTCTGGTATTCTTTATTACATCGTCAGACTCTGGCTCGCTGGTTATCGATAGTATTACCGCCGGTGGTAAGATTGATGCACCAGTACCGCAACGCATTTTCTGGGCGTGTATTGAAGGCGCAATTGCAGCCGTAATGCTTTGGGTTGGTGGTAAAGAAGCCTTGCAAGCATTGCAATCAGGCGTTGTTGCAACAGGGTTACCGTTTACTTTTGTTCTGCTGTTGATGTGCGTAAGTTTGGTGAAAGGGTTAAGAACAGAACTGCCAGCTTACAAATAAATACAACACGATCCATGATTGAGTTTAAATGCCGAGCCTAATGTGCTCGGCATTTTTTATTTCTACTTTTCTTTTCCAATAATTTCGTTACAGTTTAGACTTATTCCCACCTCATTAAACTGTATTATGTCACTGGCTAAACTCATTCTTATTCGTGGACTTCCGGGTTCAGGTAAAACAACCTTAGCAAAACAATTGGCAATAGTTCTTGGTGCTAAGCATTTTGAAGCTGACATGTATTTTGAAAATGATGAAGGTGATTATCACTTTGAACCGGTTCAATTACCTCAAGCGCATGAATGGTGTTTTCAGCAAACTAGAAAGTGGTTGAACAAAGGGAGAGTCGTGATTGTGAGCAATACGTTTGTTCGACATTGGGAGATGAAGCGTTACATGGACTACTGCATGAAGAAGCGCATCGAGGTGGAAATTAAAGTGTGCCACGGAGCGTATCAAAGCATTCATGATGTGCCACCAGCGACGATAGAAAAGATGCGCCGCCAGTGGCAAGAGTGACCGTTACCAGAACCGGAAGTTATTGACCTCGTCCGTCAATCATCACAACGAATGTTTTGCTCATGATTGAAAGGTCCATTGAAATCCAAGAGTAAAACGAACCTAGGCTTAGTGCGTAACTGTGGTCAAACCCAACTTTGCGTCTTACATCTTCAATGCATGCATCATAGCCTTGGTTAACCTGAGCTAAGCCTGTGATACCCGGTAACACGCCATATGTGCGCTCTACAAAATAGGGGATTTCATCTTCTAATTTCTGGTAGAAAGCTGGGCGTTCTGGGCGCGGCCCAATCATCGACATTTCACCTCTCAACACATTAAACAGTTGAGGTAGTTCATCTAAACGCGTTTTGCGTAAAAAGCGTCCTACTGGCGTGATGCGGGGATCATTTTCAGTTGCCCATACTGCGCCAGAGCGTTGCTCTGCATCAATATACATGGTGCGAAACTTCATGATTTGAAAAAGATCCATTTTTTCTGGTGTGCAGCGTCCTACTCGCAATTGGCGATAAATCACAGGGCCTTTCGATGTGGTTTTGATCGCTAGCGCGATAAATGGGAATAGTGGTGCAGTGACGACCAAAATAAGCATTGCAACCAGTACATCAAACGTTCTTTTTGCGTGGCATACATTTGAATCGTAGCGTGAGTTTTTCATGATGCTTTCCTTATTGGTTGACGCGTTTCCAACGTCCATTTTCCATTCCGAGCAAATACTTCATACCGCCGATAAAGTTGGCGAGATGACCAATGACGATGTAGCTAATCAGCTTAAAAGGTTTAATAGTGTTAAGTGCTGGCATTAAGTAAGTAATAAGCGCGATGCTGTAAATACCAACTTGTGCGAACAGCATTACTTGAAACAGCGGATTGTGTGCCAGTAGTAGTGAGCAAATAAAGCAAACAATCATCAAATAGGGTGTTGCTAAGCGCAGAACCTTTCCCGATAGAAATGCAAAGGCAGTGCCACGATAACGAGGTAGCAGTAATTTCTTTAATTGCATGAGCTGCTGCATGTTACCCGCTGAAATTCTTAGGCGTCGTTTGAAATCTGCGTCGTCTGAGCTTTGTTCGAGCTCAAGAGCCAGCATGTTTGGCTCGTAAATAGCGCTATAGCCTCGCAAAACGATTCTCATAGGGAGAATAAAGTCGTCATTAATGGTGCTGACTTCCAGTGGTTCAAATAAGTGAGTTCTGAAAGTGTAAAATGCACCGTGGGAACCAATCGTTGAACCTAACAAGGATTCTTGATGCTTTACTCGAGACTGGTATCGCCAATACGCCGCTTCACCTTGGTTATTAGTACTCATTATTTGATATGTTGCGTTAACCACTCCAACGTTCTCATTTTGATAATGCTGACTAGCTAGCAACAGAGAATCGCAAGAAATCAATGCCGACGTGTCACTCAGTGCGGTAATGTCCGAGCTAACATGACGCATTTCTTCGTTGAGTAGGGCAACTTTACCGCGATTGATTTGGTGATCATTAATAATGAACAGAGTATCAGAGCAGATTGCTTCTTGAATTGTCGCTTGAGCAATCTCGGCTGTGTTATCTGTGCAGCCATCACATGCGATCACTACTCTTAACTTATCCCTTGGGTAATCTAGGCTCGCAAGGTTACGGATCTTCTCTGCTATCCATTGTTCTTCATTGTAGGCGGGCACGATGACAGTAATAGAGGGTAGCTGGCTGTCTGTTTTGGAGGCTTTGTAAGCTCGCTCTACAAATGGTGCTTTGGTTTCGGCTTGCCGTTTTAAAGGAAGCCATTTAAGGAGCAGTGGGTACCCAACGTGATGATAGACAATCAAAAACGTGGATAAACCAAACCCTATAATCCAAAGTAAATCATTCATAGCTAGCCTCCTTGGCCAAACGTGAGTAGCGACTCACCATGTCTCTGATATCAAAGTGTTTGAGAATAAAAGTTCGAGGAGAGCGGTGTGATGATTCCAGTTGTTGTGATAACGCTTCGGCCAACGAAAACACGCGATTTGCTTCAACCAGTGTGCTGTTGTTCGGACAGAGCGTCTCTTTCACGCCGCCAACATCCGTTGCGACGCAAGGAATGTCACATGCTTGAGCCTCGAGGGTTGAGAGAGGAAAGCCCTCTTGAAGTGATGGTAAGCAAAACAAGTCTAGGCTTTGGTAAAAGCTGGGCATATCGTCCACCAAGCCTAAAAAGGTTACTCGATCTTCAAGTTTTAACGTTCTAACTTGTGCTTCCAATTGAGTTCGCTGAGAACCATCACCTGCGATTGCTAGGTGTGTGTTTGGCGTAAGATGAGAGAAGGCTTCGATAAGCACTTTATGGCCTTTAACTGCTTCTAGACGCCCGGCAACGCCAATCACGATTTTGTCGGTTGGAAGTTCAAACAAGTGTCTTGTTGCCGTTTGGTCACCGCTTTTAAACTTCTGACAGTCAATCCCGTTATGGATAGTACAAACTTTGCGATACTTTAACTTAGTCTGTATTTGATGGGCGACAAAGTTAGCATCGGCAACCACTTGCGGGCGAATCATCGTTAGCAAAAGGGACTGTAGTTGAGCTGATTTTTTGTTATTAAGGTGCCATGCGTCGTGCTCGGTATGAATCACTACAGGTACGTGCGCTAAACGTGCAGCAATACCACCGTACAGAAGTGGGCCGATATGGTGAGTGTGGACCACATCAGGCTTAAGTCCTTTGAGCATGGAAGTTAGCGTACTGATGGTTTTTCCGCTGAATCCAGGTTTCTTATTAAGAAAGTGCAGTTGGCCTTGGTAGGGCAATAGTTTTTGCCAACCTTGTAGTGCATGTTCTTTGCTTCCTTCTAAGCTCACGACAAAAACGGAATGGTTTGGCTGCGCAAAACGAAGCATTTCTAGTACGAGCGTTTCTAAACCACCAGGAGCTAAGTGTTGCACGACGTGTAATATCACTTTTTTGCTGTGCTTAGTGTTATTGTGTTTTTGTCTGAATTCCATTTTCAAACCCTCGTTGAGTTCTTTGTTTATTTAGGAATTGCAGACTGCGTGCCAAAAAATTAATCATTTAAAAGCAATAGGTTAATATTGATGTTTGTGAGACTTTATGTTTATTCTCAATTTGAGATTCATATTAGTGGACATGCTATGAGGCTGTATAAGGCAGTAGTAAAAGAAAAGCACTCGCCGACCGAGTGCTTGTAAATGAGTTCTTATGGCGCTTAGTTTCCGTACACTACGTTAGGTAAAGTGGTGATGACAGGAACACCAAGGTGTTTTTCTAATGCTCTTTTAGAGCGGATAGAGTTATCGGCTAACTCTAGTATCGTCGCTAATCCAATGCCTAAACCAGCGCCACCAATAAATCCTAAAATGACAAATACAAAACTAGGTAAGTTAGTTGGAATCGTTGGCGTGAACGGTTCATCAATGATTTTTACGCGCTTATTCTCTTCAAACTCTCCCAAAGAACCCGTTAGTTGGGCCATCTCATAGCGTTCGACGAGTTCATCATACATTTCTCTCTTCACTGCGACGTCACGAGCTAAGCGGTTGATTTCTGTTGCTGTGCTCCCAAATTGGTGCGCATTTCGCTCTAATTCTTGGATCATGTCTCGCAAGCTGTTGGTTTCTTCCGTAAGTGCTTCAAAACGTCCGCGCATCATTTGTAATTGATGTAGTTGGGAGACAAGTAGAGGCTGTGCTTCGCCAAGACTGTTTACTGTGGTATTGCTCGCGATATCCCATAGTTGAGCACTGTTTAGTTCTGGTTGTTTAGAGTTCAAGAGTACCGAGCGTTCCTGCTCCAACCGGTTTAATTCTCGCAACTTACCTTGCACCAAACTATGCGCCTCTGTGTATTTAGCGCGAAGCAGGGTAAGTTCACTACGAATGTCGATGATTTGCTCTTCCAGTTTACCGATAACCGGGTTCGTTTTGGATAGTTGTTGATCCAAACTACCTAGACTTCGTGAAACACCAGCAAGCTCCGCCTCCTTTTCGGCTAGCGTTTGTTTGAGGCTAGCAAGGCGAGTAAGGCTTTGAGCTTGCATTTCGGGCGTCGCATCTGAGTAAATATTTTTATACTCTGCAAAGGCTTGCTCTGCCTTGTCTAGTTCTTCCCTGCGTTTGTTGATATGGATAGTCAAAAAATGGCTCGAATCTTTAATCGAAGAACGCTCAGGTGCCAAAAGCTGTTCGACAAAATGCTCTCTGACAGACAGCAGCATCGACTCCATTCCTTCTGATTTACCACTTTGCAATTGAATTTGAATGAAGTCTTTACCGAGTGGCTGAACAGACAGCCGCGACGCAAGATCTTTTATGATGAACTCTTGCTCTTTTGCACTCATCTCGTCATTGATCAGCGATTGTTCTTTTGCGACAGAATACAAAACGTGTCGGCTTTTTAGCAGAGTACTGAGTGCGCTCAATCGGTCTTTAAGCATTGTTGAGACGGCAAGGTCTTGAAGGAACGGGTTCATTTTCGCTGTCTCTTGAATAAGCATGCTGGTATGAGCAACATAAGTCGTCGGAACCAGTTTACTTACGATGAAACCCAGCACCGGCAATACAAGCATAGGAATAACGATCATGTAGCGACGTCTCCAAGCGCCATGTAACAGTACGCTGAGGTTTTCTCTTAAATCGTTCATAGCGCCCTCACTAATTTATCAACTTGGTTGGCTCTTGCTTCCCAGCTTTGCTGTTGAACAAATGACTTTGAATCTGTCGGTGGCGGTAGGAGGTGATCGAGACTGGCACGCACGTCTTCGACATCTTGAACCACATGAAGCATATGCTTGTACGGCATTAATGCAGGAAACGACGTGCTAATAACGGGGGTTCCCGTTGCCAAATACTCGAGAAGCTTGAGGGGGTTACACGCTTTGATTTGAGCGTTATTAACAAAGGGCAACCAGCTTGCGTCCCAGTGTTGAGAGTAGCTTGGCAAAGTGTGATGAGCTCTTGGGCCGAGATAGTAAACGTTACTTCTTTGAGGTAGCGGATTGTCACTGAGTTCGTTGGGGCCGATGAAAACCAGATCCCAGTCAGGTGCTTGGTCTGCGACTTGGGCAATTAAGTCGTAATCTAACCATTCAGACAAACTACCATAAAAGCCCAACACTTTGCGGCCGTTGTCAGGCAAGTCTTTGGCCTTCGGTGCTGGCTCAGAAAACAGACTAACGTCGACACCATGAGGCAAAGTGACGGTTTTATGTGATGGAAACTTGGTGGAGAGCGTATCGCTTGCCGTAAAGATAACGCTGGCCGCATTAACAAGAGTACGTTCGTGCTTGGCTACCGTGTCGTGGTCAACACCAGCTAAAGCGCTAAAGTCATCGCCACAATAGTAAATCAGTCCACGTGGGTTCATTTCTGCACAAAGATCGGCAGCAGTCGGGAGCGACGTCCAAAATACAGGCTTATCAAAACCAAGAGCTTGTAATTGTTTGTTGAGTTGGTGTTTCATCATCTTAGCGGCCGCTTTTCTTGCTAATGCAGAATTAGGGGCAGGAATGGTGAGCAAGTTGATGATGTGAATGTTTGGGTTTGTTTCAGAGTCCAATGTTGGCTTGTGTGAGCCTACGTTATGAAATACACGAGTGAATTTGTTTAACGCACGCTTTATGTCTTTAGAATCCAGCTTAGGTTGACGAAGGCCAATGGAGTTAACCCAAAGGATTCGATGGTTCGCTGCTAGTCGCTTGACAATATGCTGAGTGGAAGAGGGTAACCCACCAAAATCTTCTCCAAATACTACGATGTCTGTCATGTGGCTCTCCTTGAGTCTTGGTTATTTGATTACTAATTAAGTGAGTAATCACAATGCGTGCCAAGGAATTAGCCATTTTAAAACAGTGATTTATGGGTTTTGTTTATGTTTGAAACTAGGATTTCTCATTTTGACAGTCACTTTGAACAATTCGGCTAACGACAACTGTTAATGCCGCTAGAATGTAAATTGGCCAAGTGAAACCTTGAGTCAGAAACGTGCCTGATACGATGGTACCGATAAGCCCACTTAACACGGCGTTTGCTCCTACAGAGAGGGTGTAATCTGATTTTGGTGTCAGCAATGAGATGGAATGCAAAGAGGTGCGGATCAATGACACAATTAAAGTAATGAACACCGCGAGCCCGACAAAACCCGTTTCTGCTAACACGCCAAACCAAGTACTATGGACGGCGTGGTTGATACCATCCCAGTGTGGGCTGTAGAAATAGTAATTAAAGTAGAAGTTATCTAGACCTACGCCAGTCAACGGGTGATGCAGTGCCATTTTAAATGCCGCTTCCCACGCATAAAGTCGCCCCATCGCAGAGGCATCTATACCATCCTCAGCGGCTCCCCCCGATTCTCGTCCTGAAATACCAGCGAATGCGTAGAGTACGATCGCTGCGATGGCGCCTAGTACCAAGACTAATGTTTTGCTTTTGATGTGTTTAAAAGCAAAGTAGGCAAATACAGACAGTGAACCTAGTAACCCACCGCGGCTCTGCGTCTCAATGATCGCAAAGAACAAAACCAAACAGGTGATAAGGGCAAAGAGCCTGAGATGCTTGGGGGAATGCTTCTCCATCAATTGACTAACGGTAAAGGCAAGGGGAAACATCAGCACTAGTGCCAAATCGTTAGGATCGCCAAGTACGGAACCTATGGATCGTCCTATCGACACGCGCGTTCCTTCGACTAAATCAATGCCATTCGCTGCGTTTTGTAATGCCACTAGACCAATCAATAATCCGGCGAAAATAATTGCTTTTGACATCTGAGCGAGCTGTGAAGGTTTAGTAATAAGCCAGGTGATGGCCAACGTCATAATGATGATTTTCCAATAGGTGTTTTTGAACACCGTTATTGCGATATCACGACTGGAAGCGAATATGATTCCGATGATCACCAGACCCCAAAATATACACAGCCACTTTAATGAAGGGTGCCAAAAAGCTGTAATCTGGCGGCTTATAAGAAGGTGAAAAGCGAGTGCGGCGAGTGCCCCCAGTGATAAGAGTAATGGGATCTTGAAGTTATAGATAACAGGAAAGGCTTCGTGAATACGAAAGAATGAAAAAATAACGAACAGTGTGACAAGCCAAAACGTTTGATTGAGAACAAACAGTAACGCGAGTGGTGCGAAACACAACGCAACAATCAAAATGGGATGAGGCATAACAATCCAAAGCAGGCCGATACAGACTGTAATCGTCAGTGCTGCGATGGACTGTTTTGTTCTCACCTTGGTTTCATTCATAACGAGTATCTCTTCACCTGTCCACGCCGTTTCACTATGTATCGAGTGAGAGCATTGAGCGTCTCTTTACTCATGTAGCGAGTGGCTATCCCTGCCAGCAAACTGCATGTCAAAATGCAAATTGCGATGGCGATTCCTATTGATTGTGAAGAGTGAAGCAGGAACAGTGCCACACCGGATATAATCTGTAATAAAACCATCAGACTGAGGTGAAAAGGCAACGTCATACATTGTTGGCCTACTACATAAGTCAGGCCCAACTTACACAGTTGTGCGTAATAAAGCGCAATGAACACCCCATAAATACCCAGAGAAGATAAGCCAAACAGCAAAGCAATCGCAACGCACGCAGAGACGACATTTATACCCAGTAGCCAGCGAGTACGACGCTTGTACAAAATGGAGATGTTAATCAACTCACTCCATTCTTTTAACATGGCGATAGGTAGCAAGAATAAGCTGAATAGTACCGCCTCATGATAGGTTTCTGGCAGTAAGTAGGTGATCATCACCATTGCTAATGTGCCGACCACTACACTCAAACCTGTAATGTAAATCATACCTAAGTGTGTGATGCGCACTGCTTCAGTATTCTTGCGCCCTTCTAAGTAGTTAAATCGACGTGGCATCCACCACATGCCAAACGGCTGCACTAAAATACACATGCCCACTGCAAATTTTACCGCTATCGCGTAAATCCCTAACGTCGCAAGAGAAGTGTTGGCACCAATGAACCAGCGTTCAGCGCCATTGAGACAAAATGCTACTAAACCGGCCATCATCATTGGTAGGCAGTAGTTTAGGTATTGTTTTGCCAATGTCAGCTTAGGAAGTGTGACATTGTAACGGTTAACGATGTGCAGCCAAACAAATTGAGTAATAGCAGCCAACAAGCCACCCCACAAAACAGAAATAACATGGGGATGAACAGACAGCGCCGCGACGATAAAAATGACCTGAAAAATGGTGGTAGTGACCATGACGTTAAGCAGAGTTCTTGCTTTGTCGTCTTGTGTTCTTAACCAGGCAGTGCCGATTGCAATACTGCCTTCTAGAACGATGGCAAACATAACAATAGCAAATTCGACTCGCGTAAAAGGCGCGGGAATGGGGGCGATTAAAATGATAGTGAGCAAGCTAAGAGCGACGACGCCAGCGATGAGTAAAGCAAGTGAGTACAGCTGGTTTAGTAGGCTTGTGCGCGTATTTTTATCCTTTTCAACGCCGACGAATCGATAAAGCGCTTCATGCAAAGCGAAACTGACAAACAAGGTCGTAACAACACCAAAGGTTGTTAGAAGCTCAAGCTTGCCCATTTGCTCTGGTGAGAGAAAGTGGGGCAATACAGGCAGCATGATTAGGCTGATGCTTTTATTGATCACTAAGGCGATAGCAAATAGCGTCATGTTGGTCATTGCTTTAGACATGATCATATCCTTTGATGTCTCGCGGTGTCTTGAGTGTGCAATCATTGTTGGTAGCAATTTCGGCAGCAAGGTGCTGGGCGATTGGCAAATAACAACGTTCGGCTGTGTATAATTGAGAAACATTGAGTGCTTCGATACCCATCGTTACTTTCATCCACGGCGATTCATTCAAAAGGCGAATTGCGTTGTGTAACGAAGCCACATTGTTAGGCGTGTATTTAATACAATTTCGGCCGTGAGTTAACACGCGGTCCCAATAACTATCATCATGTGGAATGACGACACACATACCTGCAGCGAGCGCTTCCAAAATAGATAACCCAAAAGGTTCGTTGAGACTGGTGGAAACAAACACACCACACTGTGAACGCAATTCATCTAAGTTGTTTGGGCACTCATGCCATTCAACACCTTGTGTGTTGAAGTCCGGTGTTGAATATTCCACACCTGCCACGTTAGGTTTGATGTAACACACGGTGGATTTGATCTTTTTCGACTCATCAAGTGTTAAAGCATCAAGCAAAAGATCGATGTTCTTCCATTTTAGTAAGCTAGCTGCCCAGAAAACGCGGCTTGAAATCGGATTCGCTTGTTTTGGCCAGCGATCTTTCGATAATCCATTAACAAACGTAGATGTATTCAAACCACACCAATAGCGTTCGGTGGCTGGCTTCTCTGTTTTGAGGTAGGCCTGTAATGCTTCTACCATTGATTCGCGGGTGTTTGCCAAGTAGTAAATTGCCGATGCTTTTACTAAGCAGTAGCCAGCAGATCTCGATCGTCCAATAGGGCCATGAACCATCTGTACCACAGGCTTTTTGCTAATTAATCGTAGTAAGTACAAAGGCATATCATTACTTGGGCAAGATAGGCCCAAAAAGCTATCTATTTTTGGCAGCTTCATGCACGCGTAGAGAAGTTGGAGAAAGTAGTAAGCGTTCATCAACCAGTAGGTCAGTCCATGAGTCGAGTTAAATGGTGATGGTTTTATTTTTATAACTTGCACACGCGGTGTATCACTAAGCAGTGACGCCCAATGCTCTGGATTTGTAGTGAGTAGATAACCAATCACGTTCAGCTTATCGCACTGCTTAAGGAGCTCTGCATTCGCGATTTTGGATCCACCTTGCATTGGGATGGCGTCGAACATCAATACACGTTTCATGACTGGGCTCCTCAATTGATGCTCAACCAGCGTGAAAGAGGCTTCATGCAGTGAGTCATTGGCATTGGTGTAATGGCGTTGTTATTAAGTTCACCTTCGTAAATATGTTCAATAGCGTTGATAGATGCAGTCGTCGTTAAGTTCTGGCTAGCATGTAGGTAAGCGTTTTCCGCCAGCTTGTTTCTTAATGCCGCGTCTTGCATGACTTGTTGAATCGCGTTTAACAGGCTCGCCATTCCACTGTTCTGGTACAGCAATGCAGAGTGATTATGCTCGAACAACTCAGGAATGCCTCCCGTTTTAGGAGCCACGATAGGCAGTTGAGCTAAGGCCGCTTCCCCGAGCACGAGACCAAAGGCCTCTTCATAGGCGCCGCAAATAAAAGCGTCTGCATTACCACACATCCACGCTCCGGCATTGTGTTGCTCCCCGACAAAGTGCACTCGCTCTTGGATACCAAGATCCGCGGCAAGCTGTTGCAATGCTTCTCTTTCTTCGCCGTCACCAACAATAACAAGGTGAGGGTTGTGGTGGTGGTAGTTGTGCATGCGCATTGCGCGAATAAGGCGGTCGAACCCTTTGCGCTTAATCAGCGAACCCACCGACAGAAAGGTAAAGGCCTGTGATGGGATTCCGAGGCTATCTTTAATGTCGATGGGTGTATCCACGCCTTGAAGTGACACGCCGTTGTGTACGACATGAAGTTGGTTTTGTGGGTAGCCGTCCTGAAGAATTTCGCGTCCAACATCTTTGCTAACGCAAATCAATTTTGGAGAGAGGTGAAGTCCGAGAGAGAAGCGATCGCGCAATGTATAATGGCAATGAAGTTGCGTGACAAGTGGTATATGATTCATGCGAGCAGCCAAACACATCCATTGACAAGGGCCGCCGCTATTGACGTGTACCAAGTCGATGCTGTGCTTTTCGATCAAATCTGAGCCTTGTTTGATAAGGCTATTCCACCCGCTAATATCCCAGCGTGGAGCGCTCCAACCACCCACCAAATTGAAGGCTGAATGTTCCGCTTCAATTCCGAGCGATTGGCACTTATCGATTAATGGTTGGCAGTTTGACCATACGAATGGCTCAAACTTATTGCGGTCGATTCCTGAAATGAGATCCAGAAGCACCACTTCACTGCCGCGAATCCAATTATCACCATAATGAACATATAGAATGCGTTTTGGCGTAGTCATAAGTCACCTCTGTCTCATCATTAATCTGCGTTAACTGCTGAGCTGCAATAGAGATGCCAAAATATGCCATTAGTTTATGTGATTGAATCTTATATGATATTTATGTTTGGAACTCATCATTCTCATATTGAGAACCAATATGGATTAGTGATCCGTTTCAATTTGATATTTTTGTAGCAATACGGGAATCACACTTTGCGCTGAGAAATCATCAATGATGGTTTGTCGAGCATTCTGGCGAATGAGTGATTGTTGCGCTTCACCAATCGACATCCAGTCATGAAGACATTTAGCAAGAGAGGGAATGTCTTCGACGATAAAACCATTTTTACCCGTTTGGATAATATCTGGAAGACGACCTACACGTAAGCTCATCACGGCAATGCCTCTCGACATGGCTTCAAGCGCCGCCATCGGAAGACCCTCATAACGAGAAGAAATGATAAGTACACTGATATTTTCCCAAACACCTTCCATATCGGTTTGATGGCCGAGGAAAGTCACGTTTGAAGGGGCAGTTTGATTAAGCGACTCTTTTTCTGGGCCATCACCGTACACACTAAACTGTAATGTTGGACAGAGCCTCGCTACCTCAATAAATTGATCGGCGCCTTTTTCCTGACTCAATCGGCCGACAAAAGCGATCTCCTGATAGTTGAGTTGACTGTTGGGAATCGAAACAAAGTTATTCAGCAGTTCTGAAGAACAAAAAACTTTGCGCTGAATACTTGGACTGACAGCAAAGCAATGGTCAGATAGGCAGCCTGAGCTTCTATCAAGCCAATCGTATAGCCATAGCTTCCCTGAGGACGATTCACCAGCATGATAAGTTGAAATCAAACGAGGAAACGTACGGGTGAGCAGTTTGGCGCAGCGCGACAAAATCGACGCTTTATAACCATGGGAGTGAACCACTGAGGGTTGGTGATTGGCGACGGCGCTTGTTAGGTGTTTAATTTTTAAAGCTTTATTGGGCTCGCCAGACAAATAGTTTAAGTAACTCACAGGGATCGCGGCTTCTTTTGCCTTCTGTACAATCTGAGCAGCTGGTGAATACTCAGTGGTTAGCACAACTCGAGCTTTGTTTCCAAAGGCGATTAATCCCCGAGCTAGCTCGATAACGTGACTTTCAATGCCACCGAATAGACGGCTATCAAGCAAGATCCAAATTTCACCAATGGCAGGTTTATCAAGATTGTTCGAGATTAATTTCATCCGCTTCCCACGCTTGTTTTTTTCGGTAAACCGTAGATGGGCTTAACTCCAGCATGACAGCGGCGTTGAGGACGTTGCCATCACAGTACGCAATTGCGTTTTGAATTGCTTCACGCTCTACTTGCCACATAGGGCGAATGGTTCCATCAGAGTTAAAGTACGGTGAGGTAGCAGCAGAGGACGGTGTACCAGGCTGCTCCGCTGCGGTAATCAAAGGTTCGACCGCAGAAGGTGAAGGTTCCTCAGTATAAACAGGTGGTGGTGTGATTGGTGCAATGTTTGCTGACTCTTGAGCAACATGCGCAGGCGTCGTTGTTTTCGTCACTTTAGACTTTTTAGTAAGTTGAGCGGGTAGGTCGCTCACCGTGACTTTTTCGTCGTTATTAAGCACCACAATGTTACGTATGATGTTTTGTAGTTGCCTTACATTACCCGGCCATTCGTAATGCTTGATGATATGTTGAGCTTCACTGTCGATTGTTGAGAATTTCTTTTTGTCCTGTTTGGCGTAAGTGGTCAAGAAGTGCTTGGCAAGCGTGACGATGTCACTTCCTCGTTCACGTAATGGGGGCATATCGATAGGTATAACGTGCACACGGTAGTATAAGTCTTCACGAAAACGACCTTCTTCTACTTCTGTTAATGGATCTCGGTTAGTGGCACAAATGATTCTCACATCTACTTTCATTTCTCGAGTGCCACCAAGAGGGGTGTAAGTGCCCGTTTGTAGAAAACGGAGCAACTTCTTTTGCATCTCAAGTTCCATTTCACACAGCTCATCAAGAAAAAGCGTACCACCATGTGCCAGCGTCGCCGCACCTTTTCGATCTGTTGTTGCTCCAGTAAAGGCCCCTTTAACGTGACCAAAAATCTCACTTTCCATCAAATCTCGTGGAATAGCCCCACAGTTAATTGCAATAAAAGGCTTGTCTTTACGGTCGCTCTGGCGGTGGACGGCTTCAGCACAAACTTCTTTACCTGTGCCGCTTTCTCCCACAATAAATACACTGGCAGAAGTTGGCGCAACAGCATCAATGGTCTTGTATACCGCCTGCATCGGGAGGCTTGAACCGATGAATCCGTGATAGTTGTGGCGATCAAACTTGGACTGAATATTTTCCACCAAATCTTCCAATTTGGCGCGTTTAAGGTGCAATGCAACTGACGTTTTTAGGCGATCAGCGTTTATGGGCTTTTCTAAGAAATCTTCCGCACCTTTTTGAATTAGATTAACGGCTAAGTCGACGCTGCCGTGTGCCGTAGCAATAATAACGGACGTAGGAATGTCATTCTGGTTGATCCAATCCAGCACGTCTTCGCCAGACATGTCGGGCAGTTTCAAATCGAGAATGATGAGCTGAGGTTTGCTTCTTTCAATAAATTGAATCGCTTCGCGACCTGTCTCGACATGAAAAATGTCATAAGGTTCGTCTTTAACATACTGCTTATAAAGTATGGCTAGTGAAGTAGAGTCCTCTACCAGTAACACCCTTGGTCTCATAGTCCCATCCCAACGTAGTTTGTTTCATTTTTTATGATTTTTGTCAGCACTACTATTTGGCGTTATGAGTGGTTTATTGCTCTCTAGTGCTGAAAATTCTCAATTTGAGAAAAGCGTTATTTAAGTATTAGCACAAGGTAGGAAATTTGCGAAAAATCCATACTTTTTAATTGATTAAGTTATGCCCAAATAATTTCAAGGTGTGTGGCTTGGCGAGGGTGACTGAATTTGGAGCCTAAATTTCTGAGATGATGTCGGCATCGCGCTTTATCAAACGCGATGCTTCGCTAGGGAGTAAGACACTGATACTACTCAAACCCTTGAGCTTTTCGCTTTTCTAACGCATCAAACGATTCATTGGCGAGTTGAGGAAGTGTTTCACAAAGCTCCAATGCTTTTGGTATTTTTCCTTCGACACAGTACTTCTCAATCATTCTTGCTTGTCTTGAAAGCGTTCGATTGCCTAGAGCGAGAGCAGAACTGCCCAGTGTGTGAACCTCGAACTCTAATGTTTGAAGGTCTTTTGTGCTTAATGCTTGCTCTATTTTCTCCATGCGATCGCGTGACTCTTCGACATAGTGATCAATCAAGGTAGGGATGATTTCGGCGCACGTATCTTTGATCATTTGCTGAAGAATATGCTCATCCACTAATTCTTGCTCGACAGTCAATGTGTTATTTATCGTCATAATAGCGCTCCCTATAACATAAACAGTTCGCTTTTTTTAATTTGCTGAGACAGTTTTTCTTTCCACTTTTTTGGTAAGAAACGCAGCTTGGAAACTTGGCGGATTAACTCATCTTTCAGGCTTGGAGTGTGCTTCATGTTCAGTACAGAACCAATCAAGTTCGCATCGCTAGCATCGAGTAGCTTTTTGGCTTGCTCGAGCTGGGTTGCAGTCGTAGAGCCATAATGCGCTACTAACAAAGTAGCATCACATACGCCAGCAATCACTTGAGGCGCAATATTGCTTCGGTTGACACTGAGAAGTGGTGATGTATCTATCACGACGCGCTCGTACTGCGTTAACCATTGTGCAATGTTTTGTTTCAGCGTTGTTGGGTCTCGGTACGCTAACTGAGTACTGGCGAGAGATGGAGCTGGGAGGCCGACTAAAGTTTGGTGTGTATTCTCTCGTGTGATCAAATGGCCAACCTTCTCGTCATCATCAAATTCGTGAACAGTGTGATAAGCGGGTTTGAATAAGTTAAGGTCTACATACAAAGTATTGTGGCCTGCTAAAACCAAGCGCTCTGCAAGAGATGACGCCACGGAAGTGACACCATCTTCAGATTTACAACCCACAACACAAATCGTTTTGTGGCCTTTCTGTTCACTCTGAAGATAAATTTGCTCAATCTCAGCGTGAGTTGCAGGAATAGTCATTACAACGCTCCTATTAACACGATGGTTGTGGTGATTTGTAAAATATCTCTTAATCCGGCCCTCGCTTTTTCAACAAAGCTTTCGTCTTTATGGGGAATGTAAATCGTGTCGCCTGCGCGAATGACTGGCAGCTCATAAATGTTGGCTGTTTTACTAAAGTTCACCAAATCAAATGTTCGGGCTTGGCCCTGGCAGCAAGACATATTGACCACACTGATCTTTTCAAGGTAGGCATTGTCAGTTGGTCCTCCTGCTTCCGCTAACAGATCAAGCACAGTCATGTTGTCATTGAATACGTATCGCCCTGGGTCTCTTACTTCACCTAATACGCGTACCGTGGACTCTTTTGAACGATCTAACCAGTTTTTGTTTTTTTCTGGAATGTAAATGGTATCACCAGGACGAACGTGGGGCAGAATTGATTCATCGCCTGTTTCAAAGTACATCGATAAATTCAATTTACTCACTTTGGCATAACCTAGGCCTCGGTGTGTGACACGGATGTTGTGAATATCTGCATCCATTGTCGGTCCATCGGCGGCAGACAAAATATCCAGAAAATGCATATCTTCAGTGAAACGATAGCGCCCAGGTGCATTGATTTGCCCGAAAACGTATATCGATGCGTCAGAGCTTTGGCTTACCCATTGCGATTTATTATCGGATGGGTCGTCAGGCAATGCATGTACCCTTACGACTGTACCAGCGGAAACTTGAGGTAGGCTTGATGTTGGTGAGCCATCCAGAATGTATTGGTCTAAGTCAAATTGTGTCATTTGACCGTTATTGGCGACTTCAATTTTGGTGGTATCAGCTCGTCGAGTTGGGCCTCCAACGTGTGCAAGCAGATCAATCAAATCCATTTCGTCTGACCACTCGATGCGTCCAGGGCGAACAACTTCTCCCATCACTGCGACCGCTCGACTAGGTGCTACTTTTAACCAAGACTTCTCATTGAAATCGGTTTTCTCCGGCACGAAAATCGCGTCTCCTGGTCCAACATTTGGTGGTCTGGCTGAAGATAGTCCTTCTGTATGCGCGGTAAGATCGAATTTGATGACTTTGCCATCGGCTTTTATAACGCGAATTTGGCGAGATTCTGCGTAGCGAGTGGGCCCGCCAGCGTTGGCGAGGATATCCATGAAGCTAGCGCCTTGCTTGCCTTCGTATGCCCCAGGATGGGCGACTTCACCCATCACGTAAACCACATTTGCACCTGCTTTGATTTCTTCTTCCTGTTTTGGGACAAAGATGGTGGCACCTGGCAGGATCTCCGGCAGTAGGCTTTGGTCTCCAGTATCAAGGTACTTTTTCAGGTTAAACATGGTTGGGTTATTGTTTGTTATCACGCGAATTTGCTCAACACTGGCATATCGTGTCACGCCGCCAGCTCGCATTACGACATCAACTAGCGTGGTGTTTGGCTTGTATGAGAACGAGCCAGGTGCGTTGACTTCACCAAAGACTTTGATTGCACGAGCGGAATCTGCGCTGTCACCTGAATTCGCGAGTTTTGCTGCATCAAACTCTTGCTCAATATTCCCTACGAGTGGGGAAGCGGGGACAAATAAGACATCCAGTGATTCTAGTTTTGGCAGTTGGCTATTGTCCCCCGTATCAAGGAAGCGTTTGTAGTCAAATTCAATGTTTTTATTTCCACGTTTCACGATCATTTTATCAAGCTGAGCCCCTGCGCGCAGGCCGCCAGCTTCGTACACAAACATTTGAATGTTGGACCCAGAAGGTAAGGTATATTCACCGGGTTTGACCACGTAGCCTTGAACGGACACTAACAACTGTTGCTGTTTAATAAAAACTCGAGCGTTGTTAACGTCACGATAAACGGTCTTTAGCCTGTCGATAATCACGTCTTGGAGTTGTTGTTCATTGTAGCCGGCCACTAATACAGGGCCGACTTCTGGTAAATTAATTCGTCCACGACGATCGACCTGAAACCCTTGGTTTAACGACGCCTCTCCGGGTAAGTTAATCTGTATTAAATCACCGACCTTAACAGTATTGCTCTCATCCGCTATGGAAGAAGGTACCCACGCAACCAGACACAACAACATTAAGAGGATAAATGGTTTCATCGTGTTCATAGCGCGCCTCCTGCCGTTGAGTTGCGGTTTATTGAGGTATCGCTATCTGAATTAGGGCTAATAACCTCGATGCTTACTCGACGATTAGTTAAACGCACGGCGGATGTTTCACCTTCATAGAGTGGCAGGTTATCTCCGACAGATTTGGTAGTGACTCTCTCTGAAGTGATACCAAATACGGTTAGGTAACGCTTTACTTGTTCTGCACGCGCTTGAGCAAGTTTCTGGTTGTAATCGGGTGTTCCAGTTGCATCCGCATGCCCCGTTACTACAAGAGATAGGTTGGGGTGGTCACGTAAAATGTAGGCTGCTTCTGCCAAATGTCCCATGTACTTCGGGTTGATTTCTGCTGAATCGACAGCAAACTGGTTGTCGATATTAAGTAGTGCATAGATATCCGAGACTATGTTTAGGTCGCTACGTAGTGCTTCAATATCATCGGGCGGTGTGCAAGTTGTTTGGCTCAGTACGTAGTCGAGTTGTTGTTCGAGCTGGTTTAAGCGTCGACGCTGAATCACAAGGTCGTTGGCAGCGTCGAGTAAAAGCCCACCTTCTAACTCGCGCGCAATTCTATTTTGTTTTTCAAGGGCCTGAACAACTGCCGCAGGAAAACACCAGCGCGCGCCCTCTTGGATTAGTGCGTCTAGATGTAACTTGGTCAATTGCCAATCAAACCTTAACCCATGTTCTGGACCTAAAGGCTCGTCAGGCATTACTGGGGAAAACTGATAATTCTCGATCGAGATATCTTGATAGCTTTCCGCCAAGCCACCTTTCCCGTGTTCTGGGTAGTCAAACGACGAACAACCAAACATGCCGACAACAAGACCGCTTACTGCATATCGTCGTAAAAGATTTACCATGCCAACCTCCGTTTAAACCGGTATTTTTAGTGTCCTTTTGAGTTAACGGGAATGGCATGGTTGATACGAAGCAAGCTCATGATTTCTAAAGGTTGGCCTGATACGTTTTCAATACTCATGCTTCTTTCACGTTCAACTAGACGCTTATATAAGTAAACAATGGCACCAATCCCTGAAGAATCAAGAAATTGGACGTGCTGTAGGTTAATTTCGACTTCTTTGTGATGATTGTTGTGAATTACTTCATCAATGTGATGTTGTGCTTGTCGACAGCCACTTGCGTCTAAGTCACCAAAAAACTCAATGGCTAACTTGTCTTGATTGATTTCTAGTTTGCGTAATTCCATGACTCTGTCTCCGTTTGTTTTTCTAATTGGATATAGAGCAGGTAACGTGCCAATTTGAAATTAATGAAAAATCAAACAGTTAAATATTGTTAATTATATTGTTCAATTTGAGAAAGGACTGATTCTCAAATTGAGAATCAAAAACGCACAGAGAAATGGTTTGCTTATAAGAGGTTTTGAGCCGAAAGAAGTCGTTAGACCGGGGGAGGCACGTCATGATTAGATTCCAACTCGATTGACGAACCATCCGCCATACGAGAATAATGTGTAACGACTAAATGCAAAACCTGTCTAAAGTTTATGATTATCTTTGCAAATTATTACTAATGTTGATTGTTATGAGTCGAAGAATAACTAGTAATAAATAGGTCATCGAGAGGACTTACGTTTCAATAAAGGCGATTTTTTGTACAAGGTCTTCTTATGCCATTAAAAATGACATTAATTGCGCTGGCTGTTATGGCAGCGTCTTCACAGCCTCAAGCGGATACGTCTTTCGCACCACCAGTTTCTCTTGCACAAAGCTATCAGGATGGCATTGATGTGTCTGAATATTGGTATAGCGAAAAACTTGATGGTGTTCGCGCTTATTGGACTGGGCAACATCTCGTGACGAGAAATGGTAATCGAATCTACGCCCCAGATTGGTTTACAGGACCTTTGCCTGATTATCCGTTGGACGGTGAACTTTGGGCTGGGAGAGGTAACTTCCATCTTGTTCAGCAAACGGTATTAGATAAAACTCCTGTAGAGTCTGCTTGGCGACACATCGACTTTATGATCTTTGATATGCCATATTCCGCTGGTGATTATCGGAAGCGTTATTACAACATCAAAGATTTAGTGCTTGAAGTCGACCAGCCTCATATCAAATATGTCGAGCACCGAGCCATTCAAAATGAAGCTCATCTGTTTACACAGTTGGATAAAATTTCAATATCCGACGGTGAAGGGGTGATGTTGCGGAAGGTATCAAGCCGCTATCAGGCTGGACGCGGTAGTGATTTGCTTAAACTTAAACGATACGCAGATGATGAAGCGTTAGTTGTGGGTTATAAGCCAGGAACAGGGCGCTTATTAGGTATGATGGGAGCAATGTTAGTTCGCTTACCAAATGGCATTGAGTTTTACATCGGTAGCGGATTTACCGATGAAGTGCGTCGCCAGCCTCCGAAAATTGGTTCAACCATTACATTTAGATATAACGGTTTTACACATACTGGTAAACCACGTTTTGCTCGATTCTTGCGTGAAAGGTTGAAGGAATAGAACGCTCTGCACTTACTAGTTGCCAACGGTTACGCCACATCGTTTGAAGAGACCCTGCCAAAACTGAACGTGGTTTAGGGTTTCTTGCCTAAATGTCCTATGTGCCTCAATGATGCCATACTGGTGACCATGGAGTTGCATACGGTTCTCCACCAAAGTGGCACCATCATTAAGTTGTTGATAGGTGCTGTCTAAATAAGCCAAATAAGGTTGCACTTCTTCAACGTAAATGGATTGAAAGACATTTCTTAAGTAGCGGAACTGGGTGGTGTCTCTGTTCGGCCCGCACAATACATTGCTCTGGTTCTGCTCAAGTAGCTGAGTTGTCGCTTTTAACCAAAGGGATGTATTTACCATTGAATAGTAAAGTCGTCCGAGTAAACGAGATTTCTCTAACTCTTCTTGATATTGAGTAACTTCCACATCGGGTAGACGTGAGACCGCGCGGTGGGGTAAATCATACATTTCGCTGAAAATACGATAGACATCGTTAATGCGTGCAATATCATTCGTCGTATTTTGAGATAGCCAATCAGAGGCTGTTAGTTGCTTTTGCATGGCATCACTTACGAGTAGTAAGTTGTCGAGATGAATGTCTAGATGTTGCCACTTGGTTGAGTAAAGCTCTGTCAATGTCGCGCGTTCTTCATCGCTAAGTGGAAATTCGGATAAACATCGATTTATGACTCTTAAAAGGGCAGTTTGATAATCAAAATCATGAAAGGCATCCTGCACCTTTCCAAGTTGTGAGTTTTTCTCGGCAAGTAAATTAAAGAGTCCGCATTGTCGTAATTGATAGCTCTCTAGCAGGCCAATAGATAGCCTTGGCAATGGCTCGAACAAAACGCGTTTCGCAGGAATCGTTACCGTAGACTGTAATTCTATTGGAATAGCAGGAACGTCCAATACATTGGCTACACGTTGATGATACTTATCAAACATGGCGTTCTCTGGATTGAACCAGTTATCACAACCATTAAGAATCAAGATTAAGAACAATAAAATAGACCGCACAAATATCCTTTTTTATAACTTCGTATCCGTTGTCTAGAGAGCAAAATCAACCACTTCGCAATCTTGTTATAAGTATACTCAACCGTGTGATTATTCGATCAAAAAAGCCAGCGGATGCTGGCTTTTTTTACTTTTTATTGAACTGAAAAGTTCAATTGCACTTCTGGCTCTTGGCGATGCATCCAACGCATTCTGACGCCTAACATAAAGGCCGCAGAAGATAGGCCGATGATAAAACCAAGCCAGAAGCCTTGTGCTCCCATTGGCTCGACAATCCAGTCTGTACGGCCAAGGACGTAACCAATTGGCAGCCCAAGAATCCAATAAGCAATAAAAGTACGGTTGAAGATGGCTCGCATGTCTTTATAGCCGCGTAATGCACCAGCTGCGATCACTTGAACCGCATCCGTACATTGATAAACAGCGGCAAACACGAGCAGGTGCATCGCTAGAGTGATTACCTCTGGGTTGCTAGTATAAAGCTCGGCGATCCACTCACGAGACAAGACGGTTAAAATCGCTGTGAGAACGGACAATGCTAGACCAACCATAATGCCGACTCGTGACGCTACGCGCGCGCCATCTACGTTTTCTTCACCAAGTCGATGGCCGACACGAATGCTTACTGCTGCACCAATACTCATTGGTAGCATAAATACCAACGAGGAGAAGTTAATCGCGACTTGATGCGCTGCCACAATGATAGGACCCAGTGGTGAAACGAGCAGTGCAACAACAGCAAACAATGTCACTTCAAAAAACAGCGCTGCTGCAACAGGAAAGCCGAGCTTGAATAGACGAACTTGCGCTTTCCATTGTGGGCGATGCCATTCTCCAAATAGGTTGATGCTTTTCAATCGCTCTGATGTCATCACATACAGCAATAGCATGGCAAACATGACCCAGTAAACAATCGTGGTTGCTACACCACAGCCAACACCGCCTAATTCAGGTGCACCAAACTTGCCGTACACGAAAATCCAGTTTAGAGGAATGTTGAGCAGCAAACCGATAAAGCCAATAACCATTGCCGGTTTCGTCAATGACATACCATCCGTAAAGCTTCTAAGCGTTTGGAAAAGTAAAAAAGCGGGTACTGCTAATATAACGGCATGAATGTATCCCACCGTTTTTTCAGCCATCAGTGCTTCAACATCCATCAGCCCGAGAATAAACTGGGTTTGAAGCAGGACTGCAATTATCGGCACACTGATCAGCAATGCCAAAACGACGCCTTGCTGAATTTCAAACGGTATTTTCACTCGACGACCAGAGCCATTTAACTGTGCGACAACAGGGACCAATGCCATTAATAAACCCACCCCAAACAAAATGGATGGTAGCCAAATACTTGAAGCGACAGAAACCGCAGCCATGTCGGTGGCGCTAACGCCGCCAGCCATTACGGTATCAACAAACCCCATACCAGTTTGAGCGACAGATGCGATCAATACCGGGGTCGCCAATTTGATAAGACTTGATGCTTCTTCTTTATAGCGATGCACGAAAAATACTCCAGAGCGGAACAATAAGTTGAAAGAATGAGAGTACTCGAGGGCAAAAGATGTGGTGAACGGATCTGATGGTTGATTTTAGTCACGATAAGGTGAAAAAATGCCTCGGAGAAACTCCGCGCAAATGATAAACAATTGTATGTTTATATTCCATAGCTAGGTAGTGAATAGTCGATAACAGTGACTGGACGCTCTCCACGCTAAGGATACGCTTTTACTGAGAACAGCAGCGAATCATGGTAATGTTGAAGCATGCATGAGAACAAACCAGTGTTCATTAAGCCGTTGCTTTATCGTCTGCGGTCTTTATTTCCGACCTGTAGCGCAGTGTTTAGGGCTTAGTCTTCGACTACAGTTGGTATTAAATCAATAGGTAAAAAGAAATGTTTACAGGAATAGTTCAGGGTACGGCGAAGGTCGTTAAAATTGATAAAAAAGAACGCTTTCAAACGCACGTTGTCGAGTTAAGCGATGAACTTTGTAAAGGGTTAGAAATTGGTGCATCCGTTGCACACAACGGATGTTGTCTAACTGTGACTAAGATCGAAGGCAACCTTATCAGTTTTGATTTAATGCAAGCGACATTGGCTCTTACTAATTTAGGTCGGCTGGTGGAAGGGGATAGCGTAAACATTGAGCGCGCGGCTAAGTTTGGTGACGAAATAGGCGGGCATAGTATGTCTGGTCATATTAGTTTAACGGCAGATATTGTCGATATCATCGATACGCCCAATAACCGCACGATTTGGTTCCAACTGCCGCAAGAATCAATGAAATATGTATTAGCGAAAGGTTACATTGGTTTAGATGGCTGCTCGCTAACTATTGGTGAAGTTGAAGCGTGTCGTTTTTCGGTACACCTAATTCCAGAAACCTTGCAGCGAACGCTTTTCGGAGTGAGACAAGTAGGGGAGCGTGTTAATATTGAGTTTGATCCTCAGACTCAAGCAATTGTTGATACTGTTGAGCGCGTTCTTGCAGCAAAACAGCTTTAGAATGAGAAAAAGGAGCCTAGTGCTCCTTTTTCATTTAAGCGTTTTTATATTTCTGATGTTCACATGCTCGAGCTGTTATTCGTAATTGTCATCGATAAATAGTTCGACCTTATCTTGTAACTCATCCACTCGCATATTTAGGTGGATAGCGTGGCAACAAGCTGGGCAATCATCATAAAACTCTTGGTCACCATTACTTGCATCTAATGTAATGCCGATAGAGTGTCCGCAATGCGGGCACTTTACATACCTTTCGGTATAATTTTTCATACAGCAACTCCTAATCTCGCAGGGCTTTTAAACACACTATTCATCAATGAAGTACAGCCCTTTACTTACTTTGCCTACAAGGAAAATAGGCACAATCCAAAGTTAAGTCTCCTTTGATATTAGGCAGAGTTGTTGCTAATTGAGTCGAAATAAGTACAAAACTTGACCCCAAACTCAACCTTGATCTTAGGGTGATTTTCTGTAGTGATGTGCCTCGAGATTTTACATCTTGAAATATGCAGTGGCTTCCAAATTAATAAGAAATGATTTTATTAATAACCAGTTGAGCCTGTTCCAAGTAATGGCCGCCAAACAAATTACAATGGTTGAGAACATGGTAAAGGTTATAGATATCTTTACGTTCCTCATAGCTTGAAGAAAGTGGCATAACCGATTCGTAGCCTTGATAAAATTCTGGCTGAAATCCACCAAAAAGCTCTGTCATCGCAATATCACACTCCCTGTCCCCCCAATAGCACGCAGGATCGTAACAGATAGGACCGAATGCAGTGAGTGCCGCATTTCCATTCCATAAATCGCCATGCAACAAAGAAGGTTTCGGAGCATGGTTTGCTAGCCGCTGTTTTACGACGTCGATAAAGTCATCGATATCAACCAAGGTGACGCCTTTTTCTTTAAGGAGCTGTAATTGCCAACCTATGCGTTGCTCAGCAAAGAATACACACCATTTCTTGTGCCATTTGTTGGGCTGTAGAGTCGAACCGAGATAGTTGTCGGTATCAAAACCAAACTCTTTTTGCTCGCCCCACTGGTGTAGGTGAGCTAATTGCTGCCCAAATTTAAAGCTGTTGGGACCATCTTCTAATGGTTTCGTTGGAAGGTAGTTAAGAATTAGGAATGAGGCATTTTTGGTTTTACCAACCAATACCACCTCAGGTACAAATAGGGTTGATGTTTCACGCAAAAGATGCAGGCTTTCAGCTTCTACCTCAAATTTAGACAAAAACTCGCGATCGTTAATTTTCACAAAATAACGTTGCTCGCCATCATTGATCATGTAGCTTTCACTGATATCCCCACCAGACAGCCTTACTTTTTCCGTGATCTGGTAATCGAACAATAAAGTATCAGAAAGCTGTTGCGATATTGCTTGCCACATACAAAACCTCGCGAATCTATTTGACCACCAATAGTTTAGGATAAATAGCAGGGAGTTGGCGCTATGTTGAGCATACTTAGTAAAGAAACCTTCCTCTTAGTGTAGTCAATTTGTATAAATGTGAATCAAATCGCTTATAAGCCTCTGATTTGTTGGCTTAGCATATGGAGATGAACGTTTACAACAGGTATTATGATTTTTTTGACGTTAGTTCCATTGGTGGCATGAAAATACTGATATGTGATGACTCAGCTGTTGCAAGAAAGCTTATTGCGCGTTCTATCGTACAAGATACATCATTGCATCTTATTGAAGCGCAAGATGGTTATGAGGCGCTTAATATTCTTGCTGAGCAAAATATCGATATTTTGTTTCTCGATTTAACGATGCCCATAATGGATGGTTTTGAGGTCCTCGAATCATTACCTGTTAGTCAGTACCCGACCAACATCGTCATTATTTCTGGAGATGTTCAACAAGAGGCAAAACAGCGCTGTCTCGATCTTGGTGCTCAAGCTTTTATCGCTAAGCCTCTGACAGAAGAGCAGGTGCTCCCACTATACGAACAATTAGGACTGCATTATGCGTTCAAACCTAGTCATTCGGTTGATTCTAAAAACCAGGGTTGCGAAGAGCTTTCCTTACTAGCCAAATTCCGTGAAATTGCGAACATTGCCCTTGGTAAAGGGGCTGCGATTATGGCCGACCATTTACATGAGTTCATACAACTTCCTGTTCCTCATGTTGGACCGTTGTCCTACGGCGAGCTTCATATGACACTGGTTGATGTGGTTGGGCGTGACAGTTCCGTTGCGGTAGCGCAGAGGTTTGTCGGTGGTGGTATTCACGGAGAGGCACTGGTGTGCTTACGTGGTAGGGATATCAATCAGATTGGGGAAAAATTAGGTTACCTCCTTGAGTTTACGCCTCATAATGAAATCATCTTGAATATCTCTAACCTACTGGTTTCGTCATTTCTCACATCATTGGGCGATCAACTCGACAAGCAGTTCTCACTTCGTCAGCCAGGCATTGTGGATACCTTAACACCTTATTGTGAAGAGCAAGGCGAGTTGGGTGAGCTCTTTACTATCGAATACACCTACATGGCAGAAGCGCTCGATTTCGAGTGCGAGGTACTGTTTTTAATTGATAAGCCATCCGTAGAAATAATCTATGAAATCATGGAGCTAATCTAATGTCCGATATCACGCTGGACATAGCAGACTTTCATTGGGTCACACAAATTCTCGATACGATGGATTCAGGGCTTATTGTTTTGGATCAAGAGTATAAAGTGTGTGTGTGGAACAGTTTTATGCAGTCATACAGTGGCATTCTATCACAAGAAATTCTTGGTGAATGTTTATTTGAGCATTTTGAAGAGCTGCCAAGAACTTGGCTAGAAACCAAGATAAAAGCTGCCGCCGATCTGGAAACTCGTTCTTTTTCTAGCTGGGAAAACCGACCGTATCTTTTTAAGTTCAACAATTTTTCTCCGGTTTCAAACAGCAGTGATTTTATGTATCAAGATATCGTGATCACGCCGTTAATTGGGCTCTCAGGAGAGGTCAGCCACATAGCGATTCAAGTCAATGATGTTTCTGAAACTGCGAGAAATCGCATTCATTTGAAAGAAACAAATCAACATTTGTCGGAAATCAGTCGCAAAGATGGTTTAACAGGTTTATTTAATCGCGCTTATTGGGAGCAATCATTGAAAGATGAGTTTGCTCACTTAAAAGTTATCGACGGACCATGCTCATTAGTAATATTCGATATCGACCACTTTAAGAAGGTGAATGATACTTATGGTCACCCGACAGGGGACGAAGTCATTCGTCGAACCTCTGCCTTGTTGAGAAAAACAGCAAGAAGCAGTGACATCTGCGGTCGTTTTGGTGGTGAAGAGTTTACCGTACTACTTCCTCACACAAACCAGGAGCAAGCTTGCTATTTCGCAGAGCGTTTGCGCAAAAGAATTGAGCAAGAGATCGTGAAAGTGGAAGATTTTTTGATTAATTACACGATAAGTATTGGTGTTTGCGAGTATAAGCCTTATTTTGAAACTCACACTCAATGGTTAAAGAGTGCCGATGCTGCGCTGTATCGTGCAAAAGAAAATGGTCGTAACCAAACCTGTTTGCATGAAAATGGCTGAAATATAAAAAGGTTTGAAGAAACCCTGTATCCGAATTCAGTGAAGCAAAGCTCAATTGTTTGAAAATCATCCAGTTGGTTCGTGAATGTTTGTTAATATGAAATAAGTTAATGAAATTTTCTCGGCATGTCTTACTATTGAAACTATTCTGCTTTCAGCTTCGAAGGCTTGCAATAAACGGAGAAAAACAGTGGTTTTAGAAACCGATGGATATCTCGCTCTTATCGAGCACTTGTCTCTAAATCTAGATATTTTTACGACCGAAATTGGCGACACTGGATCCGAAAGCATCGAAGATGTTGTCACCGATATGGTGGCTTCAAACATCATGGCGATTTTCGAGCAAAATCCAGAACTTCACTCGAGCGTACGTTTCAAATTGTTGAAAGAGGCTGATGCAGTTGTTGAAGATCTTGGTGAGATATTGGCTGGGGTATGGCATAAAAAAGCGACCAATGAACAGATCACGTTCCTTGATGAATACATCGCTCTGGTCAAAAATCTGTTCGATAATGCTGTTGCGACTTACGACTGATATTGTTTTAACTTACAGCAATGTCCGGTTAAGAGTAAGAAGAGTTACATTGTAACTCTTCTTACTTGCCAAAACTTAGATGCCCAGTATGGGTTGTCGATTCTTGAAATAATCACACCTCTAGACGTCGATGCATGCATGAACTGCTTGTTACCCAAGTAAATTCCGACATGATAAGTTGTACGTCTTGTTTTAAAAAACACTAGATCCCCTTGCTTGGCATCCGTCCAACTTAACTCCACACCTTGCGTTGATTGCTGCCTCGTTGTCCTTGGTAACGAGAGCTGATAAGCCTCAATAAACGCTTTTTGTACAAATGCTGAGCAATCAATTCCAGATTTCTGTGTCCCGCCTAAGCGATAAGGCGTGCCGTGCCACTCTGTGTAAAACTCGAACAAGTCGGGGTTGTCCGACAATAGCTGATTTGTAGGTGCTGTCACTTGAGCTTGCTCACTAGGCTCAGGCCCAGAAGAGCAGGCGCTTAGTAGCACACTGATTATCAAAGGAAAATATACTCGACGCAAATCACCACCTGTCATCTCTATGACTCACAACTGAAATATTAGTGTCATAACCAATCCATAGTATGGGCTGCAAATCACGGTTTTGTCTCACAAATGTGACGGAATCACTGCAGAACCGATTCAACCTTAAGAAAGAATAAAAATTGATTATGGCAAAGCGAAAACGCTCACGCACATCACTTTCACTGATTCAGGCTGTCAGTGCAACATTTTTAACTATCATTGCTCTTGTTATAGCCCTTTCTGTCTCAAGTTTCAAAGGAATGGAACAGGTAGGGGAACAATTTGAAGACTTGTCGCAAAAAGCATTACCAATCGCGATGGCAAACGCAAAGTTAACCAGGAATGTATTGGAGATGGTTAAGCTACTCAACCATGGTATGCAGATTACTGAGCCGAAAGAGTTGCCTCTCATAAAAGAGCAAATCGACTCTCTTGCAACTCAAAGCACAACTTTGGTTGTGAAAGCGTCTGGTGTAGCTCAGCAACTCTCGGAGGAGTTAGACACCAAACTAGCGCGTTTACATAACATCACGCAGTCCATTTTGTTGAAGCAATCTTCGGTGATACAAATTCAAATGGATATTGATGCCGCTGTTGGTGGTTTTCGCTATGGGCTTAGCTCTATCGGCCCGGAAATGAATCGAATCAGTTCGTTCCTTAGTGCTGATAATCCTGAGTCGAGCGATGCCGCTAACCGTTTCATTGCTTCTGCAAGCTCAATGGAAAGTACGTTCTTAGTCATGATGATGCACTCAGAATTAAACAAAGCCGAAAAAGAATACCGAGAAATGCGAAATCGCATAGCAGGTATTAAACTCGCCTATGAAGACTTCCAATCTTTCCATCCTGAAGTAAGTGAATATGCAAGCTTAACCGCACCATATGAGATGGTGAAACAAGGCTTTAGTGAAAAGGGCGTGCTGCGTTTGATCCTCGCCAAACTAGAACAAGGGGAATTGCAACGTTCAGAGTTTAAACAGGCTTCGATGCTTGCGGATGAAACCATGCGGTTACTTGATCAAATCTCCCAAACCGCTGGTCAGTTGATCGATGAAAAGGAGCGGGTGGTCAACGAGACCATTGAATCGGTGAGCGTTGTGCTCGTGTTTGCGGCGTGTGTGATTTCTTTTATTATTCTGGTTACTTGGTTTAGTCTCAAGTCATGGACAAACCGAGGGTTAAGGAATGTACTAACGCGTCTTTCAGCACTTACCGAACATGATTTTCGTGACAAGGCAGAAGAAGTTGGCCCCTATGAGCTGAAAGAAGTAGCACGAAAGTTGAATCAAGTAATCGATTCCACACATGACTCCATTCAAACGGTGACGCGCAATTGTGAAACGCTTTATCAGACGGCAGAAGTAAGTCACAGTGCAGCCGAACAAACAAGTGATGGGTTGGCAACACAAAATGAAGCGTTGTCGAGTATGATCACGACCATAACGCAGCTTGAAGCCTCTATTCGTGAAATAGCAATGGTGACAAATGCATCTTCACAGGACTCGCTCCTTGCAACCCAACACACTGAAAAAGGGGTTCAAGTCGTGGAACAAAACCGCGAACGTTTGGAGTCATTAGAAAGCTCTTTGGATGTAAATGAACAGTCAATGTTAGAGCTAGACCAGCGTGTTAAACAGATTCGTGAAATGGTGGATATGATCAGTGGGATCGCGGACAACACCAACTTACTTGCTCTCAACGCGGCAATAGAGGCTGCCCGTGCTGGTGAGCAAGGGCGTGGATTTGCGGTTGTCGCTGATGAAGTTCGCAAACTTGCAAGTGATACCTCTCAACAAACTACGAACATCCGAGAAATGATGAGCGAGCTTATTACTGCCGCAGAGCGCTCGCGCCAAGCAGTTAATGATTCAAGAGAAGAAATGACCCACGCGCTACAGTCCAGCAATGAAGTGAAATCGACATTCTCTGATATCAACCTCGCGGTTAAGCACATTCAAGAACGTGTTGAGCAAATCTCAGTTGCTACAGAAGAACAAGAACGAGCGACGGCAGATGTATCTCAATCCATCACACATATTTCTGATCTTGGCGAACGCACAAAGCTGCAGCTTGAGTCTATGGTTGAGAGTTCTGAGCAAGTGGCGGAAATTGCTGGGCACCAGCAAGCAATGCTGCACAAGTATGAGCTTCATCAGACCAAGTAAATGAGATGTTTCCACCGACTAAAAGCAGAACCTCGGTTCTGCTTTTTTGTTACGGCTACTCATTTAATGGCTCCTATTTGCATCGCAAAAGTGAGTTACATCTCATCTCGTTCATTTCTAAAGGGTTTAGTTATCACAACGTGATGTTAATGCTTTGTTCGAGGGACTCGTTGACTAGAATGTCGCCAGAATTCAAAGGAATGAATCATGCAGCTTCATGCGATTTTTTTATATCCAGAGAAAGCTAAAGCCATAAGAAGGAGTGGTTTTGTGATCGATAAAGTTTGCCCCGTCGTTCTACGTAATCAAAATCAAGAGATCCTACTTTTTAAACATCCGTTGGCGGGTGTTCAGCTCGTCAAGGGCACTGTTGAAGTGTTTGATGAAAGTTACATCATAGCGGCCAAGCGGGAGCTCGCTGAGGAGTCTGGTATCATACATGTTCGTTCCGCACGATATTTATGCTCATGGGACAGTGGCTTTCAAAATCAAGCATGGCATTTTGTTTTGTGTGAGTGTGCTGATCTCGCTAATTCATGGCTGTTTCATACGCAAGACGATGGTGGACATGATTTCGCGTTCTTCTGGCACGATGTCGAGAGCGGCCTTCCCGCGAATGCACATACTGTGTTTCAGCGCGGGCTGGAAAAGGTACGAGAGTTGCTAAACCAAGGCGTGATTTAAAGGAGGATTCTGTCGTTGCATTGGCGGATTTGGGACAATGACAAAGCAAACACTATGCTAAATAAAGAAGGTAGAGTAGCCGTTACTGTTCTCATCGTGTTGATAATGGCACTGTCGATCTCAAAAATGGCGATGAGATTACAAATGTTTAAGTGACTTCTATATGCTTTGCTCATTCATTCAGATAAGGAAACGGTAATGGATAAATTCGTCTTGTTTCTCTTATGCCTTTTTATGACAGTTGGCGGAGTGGTTCATCTTTATGACAACATTGTTGGTGGCTTTTTACCTTACGATTTTGCGCCACGCTGGTTGAATATGTATTGGAGCGCTTTGGGACTATTGGACTTATTAGCAGCGTATCTATTGGTCAAGCATCGCCGCTCTGGCATAGTCGTTATGTTATTGATTCTTATAACCAATGTTATCTTTAGTTCCCACGCTCACTATACATTAGAAATATTAGATAACAACGTCGCCCTACAAATGAAGACACTGTTTTTAGGGTTCTCATTTGGGGTATCTATCTGGTTATGGAATGCGCGAAAACATAGTCAATCGCGCCAAATATTTCGTTAATTATTATTTTCACAACACTCGATTAAGGATTGTAAACAGGGACTCGTTATGAACGATTTTAAAGACTTGGCCAGTTTTGCTGGTTTCAGCGTACTGACAGGTTTGAGCTTTGCCACCACTTTCTTCAGCCTTGCTTTTCTATACAGCTCAATAGAGGCACAGCAAGTAATGAACACCAATGCTTTGGCATGTGCAGTGCTTGGTGTTGTTGGTTTATTTGTTGGTATTACTCAGCTAAACAAAAAGCGTCAGCTAGCAGAAAACTAATCTGTTCTTACACATCATGAGGATGAAGTAGTGTTTAACTGGGGTTTAGGCTTGGTCTATTCGTTTTGTTGACATACTTCATCCAACAATATTTTTTCAACCATTACTTCTTCTCTTTATTGTAGCGAAAGGGCTGCGTTAACAGCTTATCTAATCTTTGCTCTTCTTCGTCTCTAATTTCCGGCACACCAATAACAACATCTTCATGACCCAACTTAGGCTGAGCTCGGTATGTCCCAAAAAAGCGGTCCCAAACTGAAAGGAAAAAACCAAAGTTTGAGTGGGTCTCTTTTACTATCACTGAATGGTGCACGCGATGCATGTCTGGTGTAACGATGACGTTTCGCAGTTTTTGGTCCATAGATAAAGCCAGTTTTGCATTACTGTGATTAAACATCGCGCTCGCATTAAGCACAATTTCAAATACCACAATTCCGATAGGTGAAACACCTAAGATAAACACGGCTGCAATTTTTACTCCCATTGAAATGATTATTTCGAAGGGATGAAAGCGTGCGCCTGTAGTGACGTCTATGTCGAGATCGGCGTGATGCATTCGGTGAATCTTCCACAGCGGTTTTACATGATGAAAGACAACATGCTGAGCGTAAATGACGAAATCAAGCAAAATGACGGTTAGGAAAATGTTTAACCAATCGGGGAGGGACAGAATATTCAGCAGCCCCCATTGTTGCTCCTGAGCTATGACCGCAGCTTGAAAGGCGGCGATAGGCATGATTAAAGCAATAACTAGGCTGTTAAAAGCAACCAATGACAAGTTATTGACCCAGCGAAACCTGCGCGAAGCGGTCAGTGTTTTTCTAGGCAATTTGTTCTCCCAAATGGCACAAAGCAATAATACGCCAAGGAAAAAGCCTAATCTGAGCCATGAGGGTTCTTGAAATGTCGTTTCTGTCACTGTCATTCCCTTATTTATTTCTTTATCTATGACCGAGATAAGTGTGAAATTATTTCAACACACTGCTGATGGGCTTATCTTGAGGCGAAACCATAATATCAGTAGAATCGCGCTCTACTTTTTACTTGGCATTACTTACCATGAGAATTCACGCTTTCCACCGTTTATATCAGTACCGACAATCTATCTCAACCAAGCCTTTCAACGCGCGTGGATGTAAAGTGGTTCGTTGCCAATATTGCCAGGTTTCTGAGCAACACTGTTTGTGCGACCTTCAGCCAAACATTAAGGCTAATATTGCATGTATGTTGATTGTTTCTGAAAACGAAGTATTTAAGCCAAGTAATACCGGTCGTCTAATCGCTGATACGATTCAAGAGACTTACGTGTATCAATGGAACCGAACAGAACCGTCTGAAGAGATGCTAGCGCTACTACAGGATGACAGTTACCAACCGGTGATTGTATTTCCTGCAGACTATGTGGATGATCCCTCTCGTTTAATTGAAGATCTAGAGCCAGGGCGATTGGTAAAAGAAGATGTCGAGAACAAAAAATGGTTGCTGATCTTTATTGATGGTAGCTGGCGTGAGGCACGAAAGATATTCCGTCGTTCTGATTTTCTTAAATCTTTGCCTGTGCTTTCCATTGAGCCGGAATCTCTGTCTGAATACATCATGCGCCGCTCCGAGAATGATCAGCATCTTTCAACCGCCGAAGTCGCGACATTAGTTTTAAAACAAGCTGGTGAGCCTAAAGCTGCGGAATGCCTTCAATTGTGGTTTGAAGCCTTCAGAGAAACTTACATGCTGAGCAAGACTCGAGTCAAAAGCGACCCTAACCAGCCACACTTGAAACGTTTCAAAGAGTGGATGAAAACCGAGAGCTGACTCTAAGGAATGAGCTTTTGTTGATGGTATGTTGTTCAACTGGCTTCGGTGAGGGGATAAATCTGCATTCGGTCACGGTTTGCAGGCGTACAGATATGGATAATGCCATCAGTTTATACTTTTGACTCTAGCCATTTTTGAGAGTCGTTTGAAGCATTTTTTAGGAGAGAAATACATGTATTACGGCTTTGATGTCGGTGGCACTAAAATTGAATTTGGTGCATTTAACGAGAAGCTTGAGCGTGTAGCGACGGAACGTGTACCTACACCAACAGACAACTACGAGCTGCTGGTTGATACCATTGCGGAATTGGTGAATAAATACGATACAGAGTTTGGCTGCGAAGGTACGATTGGTCTTGGCCTACCAGGTATGGAAGACGCCGATGATGCAACGGTACTAACAGTTAACGTTCCTGCGGCAAAAGGCAAACCACTTCGTGCTGATCTAGAAGCTAAAATCGGTCGCAGCGTAAAAATTGAAAACGATGCAAACTGTTTCGCGCTTTCTGAAGCCTGGGATGAAGATCTTCAAGATGAACCATCTGTACTAGGTTTGATCCTTGGTACTGGTTTTGGTGGCGGCTTTATCTACGAAGGCAAAGTATTCTCTGGCCGCAACCACGTAGCGGGTGAGGTGGGTCACACACGTCTTCCTATCGACGCATGGTTCCACCTGGGCGAAAACGCACCATTACTTGGCTGTGGCTGTGGCAACAAAGGCTGTTTAGATAGTTACCTATCTGGTCGTGGTTTCGAGCTTCTTTACGCGCATTACTACGGCGAAGAGAAGAAAGCGATCGACATTATTAAAGCGCACGCAGAGGGTGAAGAGAAAGCAGTAGAGCACGTCGAGCGCTTTATGGAGCTGTTAGCGATCTGCTTTGCAAACCTGTTTACTGCAACAGACCCACACACCGTTGTACTTGGTGGCGGCTTATCTAACTTCGAATTGATTTACGAAGAGATGCCAAAACGCATCCCTAAACACTTATTGTCTGTGGCTAAGTGTCCTAAGATCATCAAAGCAAAACACGGTGATTCAGGTGGTGTACGCGGCGCTGCGTTCTTAAACATCAAGTAATGACTTAAACCTTACTCGATATAAAGTAAGAAGAAATTTAAAGCCCCGTTTAGACTTTCAAGGTTAAACGGGGCTTTTACTTATATACCGAAGTAACTTGTATACCCAAGTAACTCATATACCTAAGTAATTTCGGTATGCTCGGGTATGGATCATGAACAAAAGTAGCATGCATAAAAAACTCACGACGAATCGTGAGTTTTCTGTTTGCAGCTAAGCTTATTTGTTCTTTTTGCCTACGCCCAGGTTTTCTTTTTGAGCTAGGGTGATTTTGCTAAAGCCTAATTTTCTGAAGTAGTTGTCGCGGTAGTTTCGCACCGCTTTAGTGTCAGACACTGCTTCGATTTGTTGCTCCATCTTTAGGAACTCAGTGATATCGATACCTTCGGCTTCTGCAACTGCTTCTTGAATGTTGCGGTGTTGCTGGTATGAGAACGTCAGTTCTTTGTCTTGGTCTTTGTAAGTGTAAAGAATGGTGCGAGCCATAGCTGTCTCTCTGAAAAGGTTTCTGTATATTAAACAAAAAGGCCAGACTCGCTGACCTTTGAATTTCTAGTTTGAGCTAGATTCTGCCTTGAAGTGGGATAATTGTCACGCTTTCTCCCGCTTTTACTGTATCAATAGCTGGGGAGATTTCGATCAAACAGTTTGCCTCACTCATTGAGCGTAAAATACCAGAGCCTTGCTTGCCTGTTGTACGAACGGTTAAACGGCCAGTGTTATCCAGTTCATAGATTCCTCGACTAAACTCGGTACGACCTTGGCGAGAGCGAAGGTTTTCAGTCGCGATGGCATTCACTTTCAGAGGCTTCCAGCCTTGTTCGCCTTGCATCTTACGCAGTGCAGGCTCGACAAAGTTGATGAATGAAACCATCACGGCAACAGGGTTGCCCGGCAGACCAAAGAACGGCTTGTTGTTGATTTGACCAAACGCTAATGGACGTCCCGGACGCATGTTGATTCGCCAAAAATCGATTTGACCAAGTTTATCCAAGGCAAGTTTGATGTAATCCGCATCACCAACGGATACGCCACCAGAAGTCATAACCACGTCCGCTTGCGCCGATGCGTTTTCCAATGCTTCAATCATTAACTGTTCGTTGTCTTCCAGAATACCGAAGTCCAAGATCTCGCAGCCGAGCTTTTCAAGCATGCCCATGATGGTAAAACGGTTGGAATCGTAGATAGAATTCGCTTTTTGCTCTGTTCCCGGCGCTTGTACTTCGTCACCGGTGGAGAACACGGCAACTTTCAATTTTCGGAATACATTCGCTTCACCAAAGCCAAGCGAAGCGATCATGCCCATTTCTGGAGAGGCGAGGCGAGTGCCTGCGGTAAAGACGTCACTGCCGATAGCGAGATCTTCACCTGCTTGACGAACGTTTTGGCCTGCTTTGATATTCGCACCGTTAAAAGTGACCTTGTCACCTTCTTGAGTGGCTTGCTCACGCATGACCACTGTATCGCCGTTACGTGGTGTTGGTGCGCCAGTCATGATCTTAACTGCTTGACCAACTTCCAGAGGCTGATCGTAAGCATGGCCCGCCATCACTTCAGCAACCACTTGGTAGCTATCACGGTCAACATCATCACTGCGGATGGCATAACCGTCCATCGCGGAGTTGGTGTATTGCGGCACATTTACTGGTGAAACGATATGTTCCGCAAGAACGCGGCCATAGGCGTTTTCAATCTTGCATGCTTCTATTTCCGAAACCGTGTTCACCAAAGAAAGGATTTTCTCTTGGCCTTGAACCACAGAAAGGAAAGCAGGAGAAAGTGTGTCGCAACATGCGGCTTCTTTCTCTTTGTTTTTTGGTGCTTTCGCTTCTTGAACATACTGAATAACGAACTGAGCAATCGCTTCAAGATCATTGATGTTCATTTGTGGCAGTTCAGAGTCCAACTCGCCGCCGTCTGAAGCGATAGCGATGATGTTTTCATCGTTTGGATAAAGCCAAGGCTTGCCGACTTCTTCACGGTGCAATTCGATTTTAGGAAACGCGATGTTTTTGCAGCCTTCGACCAAAACCACATCAAGCATGTCTTCATCAAAACGTGTTAATAGGAATTCAAACTCCGCTTCGGCTTCTGGCGTTTCTGTCATTAACGCAAAACGGTTGCGAGAAGCAATCAGCATTTGAGATGCGCCAGCTTTGCGTAAACGGTAGCTGTCTTTACCCGGCTTATCGACGTCGAAGTTGTGGTGCGCATGTTTTAGCATGCCAATGCGTAAACCTGCTTCGGTCAGCTTTGGCAATAGGGCTTCAAGTAGCGTGGTTTTGCCTGTGCCTGAATAAGCTGCAAAACCAAGAATAGGAATGTTTAGCGTGTGTTTCATGATTCTAATTGTCCAAATTGCGCCAGTTCTTCCGGAGTGTTCAAGTTGACGAAACAGTTTGGTGAGTCGCTAAAGTCAACGTAACTGGTGTTGCACTCTTTGTAGAGCAGAATGATTTTGCGGTCGCCACGTTCTAAAAACGCGGTGAGTTTTGGCAGTACGCGCTTGTGGTAGAGCGTAAAAACAGGTTGCTGATGGTCACCATCATGCGCGACCAAAATATCGCTGTCTTCTTTGACGGCCTGGCAGAAACGCTCGACAAGGTCGGTGTTAATTTGTGGACTATCGCAAGGTACAAATCCGACCCAGTCAGTTTCAGCATGCATCAAACCCGCGTGAATACCGCCCATAGGCCCAGGGAAATCTTTGAATTGATCACTAAATACGAAACCAAATTTGCTGTACGCATCTTGGTTTCGGTTGGCATTAATTAAAATGCGTGGAGTTTGTGGAGATAAACGTTCAATAACGTGTTCGATGAGTGGCTTCTGATTTAACTCAATCAGACCTTTATCTTTTCCACCCATACGGCTGGCTTTGCCACCAGCCAAAATGACCCAACTAGTTTGTGTTGGTTGAAGCATATGCATTCTCTTGGGATGTGTCTTTTGGTATGACATACAACAGAGGAGACTCTATCAAAGTCTTGTCTTTAATCCACCACTGTTTTTTACATAAGTCGGTCAGTGCGTTGGCCTGATGGCTTGTCACCACGATACTGGAACCACGATCCAAAAGATCTTTCGCCATCACTACCAATCGTTCAATGGATTCTTGGTCTAAAGACGCACTTGGCTCATCCATCAATAAAATCGACGGTTTTAAAATCCAAGCCCTTGCCATGGCAACGCGCTGTTTTTCACCGCCGGACAACACGGAAATATGTTCGTCCGCTAAGGTTTCTAAACCTACCATGCGCAGCGCGTGAATAACTTGAGCTCGCTTATCTTTTTGCGTGTCTTGTTGATATTTCACTCCATAGACTACGTTTTCATATACAGTGCCGTCAAAAAGGTAAGGGGATTGATGGAGATAAATCACATCGACACGACCATTGCGACGCGTCAGTCTTTTCAGCCACGTATCTTTTGGCGCAACAACATCGCCAGTAGAGGGTTTGAGCAAGCCAGCAAGGATTTTGAGTAGGGTAGTTTTGCCCACACCATTGTCACCCTTGAGATAAATGGCATCATTTGGGCCGATGGCTAACTCAGGGATGTGGAAAAGCACACGCTCTTTAAAGCGCATGGATAACTGTTCGGCGGTGATTTTTATAGTCATAATTCGCCTCGACATGGAGTTAATGGTGAGTCGTTTGTTTGCTTCATGTTCTATGTTCTGAGGTAGCCTTTGCCTCTCATACTTGATAAGAAGAAGTTTAGAGCCAACGCTAAAGATAGTAATACAATTCCTAATGCAACTCCTTGCGCAAAAGCACCTTTACTGCTTTCCATTGCGATAGCCGTGGGAATATTTCGCGTCACGCCCATAATGTTTCCGCCTACCATCATTGAGCAGCCCACCTCGGTCACGATACGTGAAAACCCTGCAATGATAGCCGCAAGTAGAGGAAAGCGGGTTTCCCAAATCATCGTAGCTGCTAAGCGCGGAATGGAGACGCCCAGCGTGATGGCAGTTTCCACTGCACGACGGTCGCTAGATTGTAATGCACCATGCATCATCGATACCAAAACAGGGAAGCAGATCACCATTTGGCCGAAGATCATTGCCTTCTGAGTGAACAGCATTTGCCAGTCTCCCCAAGGGCCAGCACGCGACAGCAACATGTACAGCAACAGGCCAATCACCACGGTAGGGACCGCTTGCAGCGTATTTACGATCGACAACAAAAACCATTTACCGCGAAAGTCGGTATACGCCAGTACAAAGGACATCAAAATAGCCGGCAATACCACTAGGGATATTGCCGTGATAGAAACACTAAAGGAGACCGCAACGATCTCCCATAGGTCTGCATCAAAATTCACCAGTAAGCGAAGCGCTTCCAGTGTTGTATCAGCAAGATTCATATTGCGTTATTTGCTCTCAGCATTCGCAACAAACAGTTGTTTACCGTTTAGGCGGAAACCATTGATAAGTTCCTGTCCGCGAGGGTTTACCAACCAATCACTGAATGCCTTCGCACCTTGATAGTTGATCGTTGGGTAACGCTCAGGGTTAACAAGAATAACTTGGTACGGGTTAAACAGTTTTTCATCGCCTTGGAACAGAATTTCTAGATCCAATTTGTTTTGGTAAGCCAGCCATGTGCCGCGGTCCGTCATGGTGTAGCCTTGCATTTCAGACGCCATGTTCAGAGTTGGGCCCATACCTTGACCTACGCTGCGGTAGCCACCAAAGTTTGGTTCGATTTTAGTTTGAGCCCAGAAGCCCATTTCTTTTTTGTGCGTACCAGAATCATCGCCGCGAGAGATGAACGTTGCGTTTTTGTTTGCGATCTCTTTGAATACATCTAACACGCCTTCGTCATTTTTGATTGTTGCTGGGTCAGCTTTCGGGCCTACAATCACAAAGTCGTTGTACATTAGCTTGCGAGGTAAAACGCCGTAGCCTTTCTCAACAAATGCGCCTTCAGCTTTTGGTGCATGTGTCATCACCAAATCTACGTCACCGTTTTCGCCCATTTTTAAGGCTTTACCAGTACCTGCAGCAATAACATCGACTTTGTAGCCCGTGTCTTTTTCAAATTGTGGAAGCAGGTAATCAAGTAAACCTGAATGGTAAGTACTGGTTGTGGTTGCAAGGCGAACATGTTCTCCGTCTTGAGCAGAAAACGCAGAGTAACTTACAAGCGTGATAGACGTTGCAGCCAGAGTTAGCGCAATTTTTTTCATTTTTATGTGTTCCTTTCCAATGATTCTTTGGAATCTCTCCAGGTTTTAGGGAGAAGCCTTTTTGGACGAGAGCGATTAGCGTAATACGCAAGTTGTCTTAGGGTGTTGGAATAAGCAAACATCAACATCCTGAGATCACTTAAATGCGCTCCGTATCCTCCTTATAGCAAACAAGATGCCAACCTTTTACAAGCTTAAAGTGCTTGGTTTATGCACTAAATCATGGGGTTATTTGCATAAAAGTTTGCGTTGGTACAAAATGTCGCACTTTTTGTAGGGTATCTCTGTTTAAACTTGGTACACTCTGTCCCATCGAAATCCATCTGGGGTAAATATGTCTACTCAATCCCATCTTAGTACAAACCAACAATATAGCGCCTTTTCCGTACTGGTCGTCGATGATGAATTAGGCATGCAAGCCATCTTGAAAAAGGCATTGGGTAAGCTTTTTTCACATGTCGATACAGCTGGTAGCATCGAAGAAGCAGAACTACTGCGTAATTCTCGACATTATGATCTGATCTTACTGGATATTAATCTGCCAGGGCGTTCTGGAATTGAGTGGGAAGAAGCGTTTGAAGATGATGACAAACGTGCCGATGTGATTTTTATGACGGGTTATGCGGATTTAGAAATTGCCATTCGAGCGCTACAGCTCGGTGCTTCCGACTTTATCCTCAAACCATTCAACCTTGAGCAGATGTTAAAAGCGGTCAGTCGCTGTATGGATCGCCGTTTGAACGAACGCATGCAGTACGCCATGACACGCGATTACCAGCGTCACAATACCTCAGAGATCATCGGCGGCTCAGAAAAAACGCGTCTGCTTAAGCAACTTATTAACCAATTTGCACCATCACGCGCTTCTGTTTTGGTGGAAGGTGAGTCGGGTACAGGTAAAGAGCTAGTTGCACGAGGTATCCACCAGGCGAGTGGGCGAACGGGCCCGTTTGTGCCAATCAACTGCGGCGCGATTGCACCTGAGCTTTTAGAGAGTGAGTTGTTTGGTCATACATCGGGCGCGTTTACCGGTGCAAAAAAATCGCGTGAAGGTTTGTTCCGTGTTGCGAACGGTGGCACCTTATTTCTTGACGAAATCGGGGAGATGCCACTTGCAATGCAGGCATCATTATTACGTGTGTTAGAGCAGCGTACGATTCGCCCTGTCGGTTCAGAAAGAGAGATCAGTATTGATGTCCGTATCGTAGCGGCAACCAACCGAAACCTGCAAGAAGAGGTCAATCAAGGTAATTTCCGCAGTGACCTCTATTACCGTTTAAACGTTCTGAAAATTGAAGTGTGTCCGCTGCGAGAGCGCAAAACCGACTTATTTGAGTTGGTGCCATTTTTCAGCAACATGCTGACGCGCGAGCTAGGTATGCCCGCGCCCAAATGGGCGCACGAGGACATGGAAGCCATGAGTGAGTACGATTGGCCAGGAAACATTCGTGAGCTGAAAAACTTAATTGAGCGTTGTATCTTGCTTGGCAAACCACCTGCACACTATTGGCGAGAGCTGAATGGCGGGCATTCACTGCCTAATGTATCGATTACTGTTTCTCACTCAGCTGAGTTACCAACCTTTAAAGAAGGCAAAGAATTTACTGGCGAGGGCTATCCAAACAGCTGGACGTTAAAAGAAGTCGAGAAAGCACATATTAAACAAGTCGTTAACTTGCACGAAGGCAACAAATCAGCCGCTGCTCGCGACTTGGGCGTAGCTCGCAAGACCTTAGAACGTAAGTACAAAGAATGGGATTCTGAGGGTGAGGAATATGCCGACTAACGGCCCACAGCACAAAGGATTGTCAAAATGGACGCACCGTTTTAAAACCATGGTGCGTTATCGCTTGTTATTCTTAACCTCTGCGCCGATTTTCCTCACATTGTTAGCTCTGATCGGCATTACCATTTATTGGTCTATTCATTACACGTGGCAAAATGCGCTGCTTGATGTCTCGGAACGTCTTGGTGTTGCAAATAACAGTGTAACGTTGTTACAGCAAAAGCAAGCCAATTACGTGCGGGCGTTTGCCGATTCGTACGATTTCCGTATTCGCATTAATCAAGGAACGCCACAAGGTGACCTGCAAAAGTGGGTCACAGAGCAGAAGAAAAGATATGCTTTAGATTTTCTCTCTTTCCAACGCGTTAATTCCATGGAAAACAAATTCCGCTTTATGGATCTCACCAAGCGCGAATCGTTTTTTGATGTACTCAATAAAGAAGAACTCGAACGCCTCGATCCTGAACTCGCCAAACGAGCAGAAGTGCCTATTCTTGCTGATGGTGACAGGGAAGTGCGTGGGTTAGTCAGTCGAACCGTGATTCCGGTATACAGCCAAGCGAACGATTTGATCGGCTTTCTTGATGGTGGTTTGCTCCTTAACAACAGCACAGTGCTGGTGGATCAAATCCGCGATCTCATTTACTTAAGTGATAATGACCGCCTTCGCCCTGTGGGTACGTTGACGGTATTTCTCGATGATTTGCGTGTGAGCACCAACGTTCCTTTAGACAGCGATCATAGGCTAGGGCGCGCCATAGGCACTCGCGTGAGCGCGGAAGTGTATAACCAAGTACTTTCGAAGGGTGAACAGTGGGTTGATCGCGCTTATGTGTATGACGCTTGGTATATTACGGCGTATCAACCGATCAAAGACCAATACGACAACGTCATTGGTATGCTTTATACGGGTTACCTAATGTGGCCATTCATTAAAGCCTACATGACCAACATTGCCGAAATCAGCTTGATTACGGTTATGTTATTGCTGGTTTCTGGCGTGATGGTATATCGCGGTTCTTATGATCTGTTTCGACCGATCGAACGCATTCATAAAGTGGTGAAGCAGGTCCAACAAGGTAAAGAAAAACGGATTGGCCCGTTAGGATTAGATGCCGATCATGAACTTGCGCAGTTAGCCAGACAGTTTGATGATATGTTAGACGCGCTAGAAGAGCGCAAAATTGAACTGAAAAACTCCGCAGCTCAACTTGAATGCAAAGTTCAAGAGCGTACGGCAAGCCTGAGAGAAAAAACCCAAGATCTTGAACTGCATATTCAATTGCTCAACCAAACCCGCGACAAACTCGTTGTTCATGAAAAACTTGCAGCACTGGGAGAACTCACCGCGGGGATTGCTCACGAAATTAATAACCCAACCGCCGTGATTCTTGGCAACGTAGAATTGATCCATTTTGAATTGGGTGACGATGCAAGTCGAGTACAAGAGGAGATTGATGCGATTCACGCGCAAATTGATCGTATCCGCAATATCACACGCAGTTTATTGCAATACAGTCGCCAAGGCGGTGTTCAAGATGAAATCACTTGGCAACATGTCAATCCTATCATTGATGAAAGCATCACCTTGGTTAAAACTGGCACCAAGAAACGCGACGTTGAGTTTGTGACTGACCTACAAGCGCATACGTCCGTTGAGATAAACCGTCACCACTTGCTACAAATCTTAGTTAATTTGCAAATGAACGCCATTCACGCAATGAGCGGTAAAGGAACATTAACAGTAGTCAGTGAAGACTGGATTGAAGAGGGCGAAGTGAAAGGAGCCGCGATTCATGTTATCGATGAGGGCTGCGGTATTAAACCAGAAAACTTGGGTCGAATCTTCTCGCCATTTTACACAACGAAACGAGAAGGCACAGGGTTAGGGCTATCGGTCTCCCAAAGTATTCTCAGCCAAACGGGTGGTGAGTTAAAAGCAGAGTCTGAATGGGGAAAAGGCAGTAAATTCAGTATTTATTTACCTAAAAAAGCCGAACTGATCCTAGAGGTGACGAACATCGCTTAGTCACTTTTTTGAAGTATTAATGGAAAAAGAGCCACTGACAATAGTGGCTCTTTTTTGTATTTAATGACGCATTTATGTTTACGCTTTTGCTTCTTAGAAACCTTACAATGATTTCACTTGGAGTGAATTAATAAAAACAACACTTGCAGTATGTAGCATGAACAAGTACCGTTGCCCGGTTTTTCTAAATACACCCCAATTGCTAAGGTAAAGGTTTTGATCTCCACAGCGAATATTACTCAACAATTCGGCGCTAAGCCGCTATTCGAAAACATTTCAGTTAAGTTCGGCGAAGGCAATCGCTACGGCTTAATTGGAGCTAACGGTTGTGGTAAATCAACCTTTATGAAGATCCTCAGCGGCGAGCTTGAGCAAACCAGCGGTAACGTAAGCTACGATCCAAACGAGCGCGTTGCAAAACTGAACCAGGACCAGTTCGCTTACGAAGAATTTACGGTAATCGATACCGTCATCATGGGTCATAAAGAGCTATGGGAAGTGAAGAAAGAGCGTGACCGCATTTACTCACTTGCTGAAATGAGCGAAGAAGACGGCATGAAAGTGGCTGACTTAGAAGTTCAGTTTGCTGAAATGGACGGCTACATGGCAGAAGCCAAAGCGGGTGAGCTTCTTCTTGCTGTAGGTATTCCAATGGAACAACACTTCGGTCTAATGAGTGAAGTTGCACCGGGTTGGAAACTTCGTGTGCTTCTAGCTCAGGTTCTATTCGCAGACCCAGATGTGATGCTTCTTGACGAACCAACCAACAACTTGGATATGGACACTATCCGTTGGTTGGAAGACACGCTAAACGCACGTAACTGCACAATGATCATCATCTCGCACGACCGTCACTTCCTAAACTCAGTATGTACGCACATGGCTGATTTGGATTACGGTGAGCTACGTGTTTACCCAGGTAACTACGATGAGTACATGACGGCGGCTTCTCAAGCTCGCGAACGTCTACTAAACGACAACGCGAAGAAGAAAGCACAAATCGCTGAGCTACAAACGTTCGTTGCTCGTTTCTCTGCAAACGCATCGAAAGCAAAACAAGCGACATCTCGTGCTAAGCAAATCGACAAGATCAAACTGGATGAAGTTAAAGCGTCTAGCCGTCAAAACCCATTCATTCGTTTCGAACAGTCGAAAGAGCTGTTCCGTAACGCTCTGATTGTTGAAAACCTAAGCCAAGGATTCGAAGAGGACTTGTTCTCAGACTTCAATGCAATTTTTGAAGTGGGTGAGCGCGTTGCGATCATCGGTGAGAACGGTGTGGGTAAAACAACACTTCTAAACACGCTTGCTGGTGTGCTTGAACCACGTGCGGGTGAGTACAAATGGTCTGAAAATGCAAACATCGGTTACTACGCGCAAGACCACGCGCATGACTTTGCAGAAGACATGAACCTAACGGATTGGATGGGTCAATGGCGTCAAGAAGGTGATGACGAGCAAGTCGTTCGTGGTTTCCTTGGTCGTATGCTGTTTGGTCAAGATGACATTAAGAAGTCAGTAAAAGTACTGTCTGGTGGTGAGCAAGGTCGTATGCTGCTTGGTAAGCTAATGATGCACAAGCCAAACATGCTGCTAATGGACGAACCAACCAACCACATGGACATGGAATCGATCGAATCTTTGAACACGGCGCTTGAGCAATACAAAGGCACGTTGTTCTTCGTCTCTCACGACCGTGTATTCGTAGACTCACTAGCAACGCGTATTATCGAAATCCGCGATGGTAAAATCACAGACTTTAAAGGCACTTACTCTGAGTTCCTAAAATCTCGTGGTGTTGACGCGTAATTACTCGCAAAGCGTTTAAAAAGCAAAAGCCTCGCTATTTAGCGAGGCTTTTTTGATATTTGGCCTTAATCCTTAAACTGACCTGTTATATACGCATAGAGCCCGACTACGCCAAAGGTAATAATCATAGAAAGCATGATACCGCTGGGCGTAAGCAGAAAATTCCACAATTGGTCATTATTCATAGTCCACATCCTCTGTGAATCCGCATTATTGGTTTTAGTTTACACTGAAAAGGTGTTATTGGTTGCCTTTTACATCAAATTCAACCTTGTCGGCTCCTGTAAACACTTGGAAGCGCAAACCTTTCGCACGCGCAATGGTTGTAATACCAAATTGCTTCGCTAGATCTAACCCCATTTGAGTAACGCCAGAGCGAGAAAGCAGAACAGGAATGCCCATTTGAGCCACTTTAATCACCATCTCTGATGTAAGGCGACCTGTTGTGTAGAAAATTTTATCTTCACCTGTTTCTTCTTTGAGCCACATCTCACCTGCAAGTGTATCCACTGCGTTGTGACGGCCGACATCTTCCACAAATGATAACACCTCATTACCTTTGCAAACCGCACAGCCGTGTACTGCGCCCGCTTTTTTGTAGGTGTCGTTGTAATGGGTTAACGCTTCCAGCGCAGAATAAATTTCTGACTGCTTAAGAGGAACTTGAGGCACTTGATAATTTTCAAGCTGCTTCATCACGTTGCCATACATAGTGCCTTGGCCACAACCTGAGGTGACGGTTTTCTTTTTCAGGGCGCCTTCTAAGTGCTCAGTGTTTTCTTTAGTAATCACCGCTGCGGAATGCGTTTCCCAGTCAATAATAACGGATTCAATCGCGGCTGGATCGGACAGGAAGCTTTGGTTTTTTAAATAACCCAGTACTAGTGCTTCTGGACGCGAACCCAGCGTCATGAGCGTGACCACTTCTTTCCAGTTCAGCATGACCGTAAGAGGACGCTCGCAAGCGATTTGCTTCGTGAGCTTTTCGCCGTACTCGTCGTACACATCGACTTCAATGGTTTGCAGGGGATTTTCACTGGTTTTAATAATATTTGGTTTCAGCACAGTCGTGTCCTAGTGATTAAGAGCGTTAGGTTGCTACGCATTTTAGCTTGTTAAGTGGCTAGCAAATCTCATTCCAAAATAGCGGTTCGCACAGAAATTGCGAGGTTTTATGTCAACAATGCATTAAAACTGCGAGTTCGCAGTAATGACACATCAATACATTTGAGTTTCGTCTAGTTTGGTACTTATAGCCTGAAGGAGTATATAGACTAAGTTATATCAGCTTGGCGCGTTTATTGCTTCGAAGACAATAAAAATGGTCGAAAACGGGGGCAAAATCTCCTGTGTGTTTTCAGACCAAAAATAGAAAGACTGGGTGAGTTATGTCGGATAAGAAAGATTTCGAAAAAAATTACGAAAAGACTGAGGATACATGGCCAATCGGCGTAGAGCTTGTTGAGCATGAGATCAGTACAGGGATTTGGGTGACAACCCAATGGCAGTTGACAGGATTTGCGCTGAATCCGACGGAAGAGACTCCAGATGTTTGTCCGTTGCGATTACATAAAGATGAACGTACAGACTACCGCTTTAACTTAAGCTCTCAGCAACCTAAACTCTTTTTAGTGATGGATAACGTCGAGTCTGGTGAAAAACCAGCGATACAGTTACTGACGGCTTCACAATCTGTTGCGGCGCAATATATGGATGGTGATAACCTTGTACTATCTAACGATATGCCGTTAGCCGTTCAGGCTTGGATGGAAGCCTTTATTGGTCGTCACGGTGAGTTGTTAGAAGTAAGACGCAAGAAACGCAAAGGAGCAGGCAGAGCAAATGGCAACTAGTTTTTTAAGCCGTTGGTCGAAACGTAAACTAGAAGAATCTTCCCAACATGCTGAAGAGATCACGCCGATAGCAGAGACGGAGCAATCCGAAGATAGTGTCACAGCGCTTTCAAACGCTGACGAAAGCTTAGATGCTTTGAACGTCAATGAGGATAGTCAGGCTCCAGACATTACCGCGAGTGTAGAGACTGAAAAAACCGAAGAAATGTCTGTGGCGCAACTGCTGGTTTCTGAAGCGTCAGAAAGTGTTAAGAAAGCCGCGCTGCGCAAAATGTTCTTGTCCGAAGAATTTAACGTGCGTGACGGCCTAGACGATTACGATGATGATTACAGTAACTTAAAGTCACTTTCTCAAGACGTCGCTGAGACGCTGCGTGATTGGGTTAAAGACAAAGTGGAAGACGAACCAGACGCCGAAACTGCGCAAGGGTCTGAGCTTAACGCTAACGATATCGCATCTGAGGTAGTTGAAGACGCAGAGTCAAACACCGACAAAAGTGGCCAAATTACTCAAGATGAAAGTGAGCTATATATAAATACAGTATCTAGTGAAAGTGATACTTTTGCTGAAGAATCACAGCCTAACGAGGTGAGACAAAATATACCACACAAAGAATAGGTACATTTTGACTAAACACTCAATGAGCCGGCTGAGACAAAATGTCTCAACCGGTTTTTTTATCCCTACTATTTGTCAGTAAAATTGATAACCTATTGATTTTCAGTTGATATTTTATTGGCATGACACTTGCTATTTGTTGCTCAATACCAATCTGGTTGAAGTTAGTACGGACGCACTGCGTAGTATTCATCGCCTATAGACGGCGGAATAAGAATTCTCATTGATAAGTTAATCAGCAGAATCTCCGGCGCTAACTACACTAAGAGATGGAAAAGACTATCCATGTTCATAAATGGAATTGAGCAATGCTGAAACAATTATTAGAACAAGCAACTTCCAATAACGGTAAAGCGAGGCTGTACGCTTTCGAAAATACCGTAGAGTTGACCAATCTTATTCCACCAACCGTAAGCTATGAAAGCGGCGGTAATACTTTGATTGTGGGCCCAACAGCAATCATCGAAAGTGCGGCAGCGCAATTGTCGCAAATGAACAGCCTAACTCTGCTTTCTACCGATGGCGAAAAGGGCACAAATCCCGAGCTTTATTACGCCAATTCGGTTCAGGTTTCAGGGTTCTTAGGTACGTTTGAAGTTCTGATTGAAAATCATGGTTTGACCAACAACCTTGCCAAGGTCGCGACCAATAGCGATTGTTTCGATATCGTACTCGATCTTTGCCTTAACAGCTGCATGTCGGAAGAAGTCCCAGTACCGGGCTACTACCCAGTAGGTCGTGGCTATCCGAAACTGGCTGAAGCGTTGGAAGAGATTCCAACCTTAATGGGGACGTTCGATAAACCGAAATTCTTCCGTTTAGATACCGATTTATGTGCACACAGCTCTCGTGGCGTAAAAGGTTGCGAACGGTGTATGGATGCTTGTCCGGCAGGGGCACTATCGAGTGAAGGCAGCGACAAAACGGGCCATCGCATCGAGATCAACCCATACCTATGTCAAGGCGTGGGTACTTGTGCTACAGCGTGTCCGACAGAAGCGATTCATTACGCACTGCCAAACCCTGAAGATACGCAAAAGTTTATTGAACGTACGCTCGCCAACTATGAGCAAGCGGGTGGTTTAGATCCTATCGTATTGATTTGCAGTTCTCGCCACGAGAGCTACAACGTGATGGCACTAAAAGCACTGCCAGATAATGTGATTCCAATTGTGGTGGAAGAACTGCCTTCGGTTGGTATTGATACTTGGTTCGCCGCGCTTGTGAATGGTGCTACTCAGGTGCTGTTTGCGGCTTCACGTTTTATGCCTCAAACCATTATTCGTGTGCTTAATAGCGAAGTAGGTATTGCTCAAGAGCTGCTCGGTCAGCTTGGTATCGCCAAAGAAACCATCGACATTCTGTATCTAGAGTCACTACGTGAAGGTGCTCCGACACTTTGTACCGAGTCTTTTGATTTGGCATTAGGAGACTTGCAAGGCAACAAACGTCAGCGTCTATTTACGGCGTTGGATGCGTTGTCCGCATCACGTATTCCAGTTGAGAACATTGTTGAACTTCCAGCGAACGCACCTTACGGCACAGTCTCTTGTGAAAGTAAAGGTTGTACGTTGTGTATGAGCTGTGTGGCGGTGTGTCCAACACGTGCATTGCATACGGACGGTCGATCTCCGTCGCTTAAATTCGTCGAGCAAGACTGCATTCAATGTGGGCTGTGCGAGAAAGCGTGTCCAGAGAAAGTGCTGACGCTTACTCCTCGTATGAACTGGGTGAAAGAAGAACGCCAGAAAGCGGTTGTGATTCATGAAGAAAAGGCAGCCGAGTGCATTCGTTGTCACAAGCCCTTTGCTCCGCAATCGATGATCGACATGCTACAAAACAAGTTACGCGGTCACTCTCATTTCTCTGATGAAGCGGCGATCAATCGTATCGCGATGTGTGAAGACTGCCGTGTGATCGACATGTTTGAGTCGATGGCAGAAGACCCAATGAAACAATTAAAATACTAGGAGCTCGCAGTGGACACACAACAAGAACAAACACTGAGAACAGACATTTATCTCGTTCTATCTGCACTTTTTCGTAGTGCGCCTAGTGATGAAATGCTGGCGTTCCTGAAATCGCTAGAAATTGAACCGTCTGAGAGCGCGATGCAAAAAGCTTGGCTCGCACTGCAACAAGCCGCGAACGAAGCGCAGCGAGAAGCGTTAGAAGAAGAATATCAAGATCTGTTTATTGGCATTGGACGTGGTGAAGTTGTGCCATTCGGATCTTGGCATCGCACTGGCTCGATGATGGAAAAACCGTTAGCGGAAATTCGTCGCGATTTGGATCTTTTAGGCATCGAACGAGAAGAGAACGTGAAAGAGCCTGAAGACCATATTTCTGCACTGTGCGAAGTGATGGCAATGCTGACAGGTGAAGAGGAAGAACTTCAACAAGCGGTGTTTAACAAACACATTGCTCCTTGGTTCCAATCTTTTACGCGCCAACTAGAGAGCGCCGAAAGCGTGAACTTCTACAAGCCAGCTGCACAGCTTTGCGATGTATTTTTAACGTTAGAGCAAGTCCGCTTTAGCGTGAACACCAAAAGCAGTAAGAACAAATTAAAAATTGATGTGAAAAACGTCACTGATTACGAGTAATCGAGCAGTACTTGGTCATATCGATAGAGAGGCATGAGTCTCCAAAGATCTACCGTAAGGTAAGGAAGCAATGATGAAAGATAATAAAGAAATAAACACAAGCCGTAGGGATCTCCTAAAAGGCTTCACAACCGCTGCCGTTGCCGGTGCTGTTGTTGCGGGAACCACGAAAGTGGCCGTTGCTTCAGAAACGGTTGAGCCTTCTGAAAACGACGTGAAGAAGAAAGGGTATCGTGAAACTCAACACATTCGCGATTACTACGACACACTTTAGGAGATAACGGATGAAACTTGTCAAACGCTCCGACAGTGTGAGCAAAGAAACGAACCAGCTTGGCGTATCTCGTCGTGCATTCATGAAAAACACTTCGCTTGCCGCTGGTGGCGCAGTGGTTGGTGCTAGTCTATTCGCACCGGGAATGATGAAAAAAGCGCAAGCAAAATCAGTCGATCCAGAAGCGAAAACAGAAGTAAAACGTACTATCTGTTCTCACTGTTCAGTGGGTTGTGGTATTTACGCAGAAGTTCAAAATGGTGTTTGGACGGGTCAAGAGCCTGCATTCGACCACCCATTTAACGCCGGTGGTCACTGTGCAAAAGGTGCAGCACTGCGTGAACATGGCCACGGTGAGCGCCGTCTTAAATACCCAATGAAGCTTGAAAACGGTAAGTGGAAAAAGCTTTCTTGGGATCAAGCGATCGAAGAAATCGGTAACAAGGTGATGGACATCCGTAAAGAGTCCGGCCCTGATTCGGTTTACTTCTTGGGAAGCGCAAAGCACAGCAACGAACAAGCGTATTTGTTCCGAAAAATGGCATCACTTTGGGGTACGAACAACGTTGACCACCAAGCGCGTATTTGTCACTCAACAACCGTGGCGGGTGTAGCGAATACTTGGGGTTACGGTGCGATGACCAACTCTTTCAATGACATGCACAACTGTAAGTCGATGCTATTCATTGGTTCAAACCCAGCTGAAGCACACCCAGTAGCGATGCAGCACATTCTGATCGCAAAAGAGAAGAACAACTGTAAGATCGTCGTAGCGGATCCTCGTCGTACACGTACGGCAGCAAAATCGGATCACTATGTCTCACTTCGTCCTGGTTCTGACGTAGCATTCATTTGGGGTGTGTTGTGGCACATCTTCGAAAACCAATGGGAAGATAAAGAGTTCATCCGTCAACGTGTATTCGGTATGGATGAGATCCGTGCTGAAGTGGCGAAATGGACGCCAGCAGAAGTTGAGCGCGTAACAGGCGTAAGCGAAGAAGACGTTTACCAAACAGCAAAACTGCTTTCTGAAAATCGCCCAGGCTGTATTGTTTGGTGTATGGGTGGTACTCAGCATACTACTGGTAACAACAACACACGTGCTTACTGTGTGCTTGAGCTAGCGCTTGGTAACATTGGTAAATCAGGCGGCGGCGCAAACATCTTCCGTGGTCACGATAACGTACAAGGCGCAACCGACCTTGGCGTACTTTCTGACACGCTACCGGGCTACTACGGCCTTTCTGAAGGCGCTTGGCGTCATTGGTCAAAAGTGTGGGAAATCGATTACGAATGGATCAAAGGTCGTTTCGATGACAACGCTTATAGCGGTCAGAAACCAATGCACAGTGCAGGTATTCCTGTATCTCGTTGGGTTGATGGTGTACTGGAAAACAAAGACAACATTCGTCAACGCGAAAACATCCGTGCAATGTTCTACTGGGGACACGCAGTTAACTCTCAAACACGTGGTGTTGAGATGAAAAAAGCGATGCAGAAGTTGGACATGATGGTGATTGTGGACCCTTACCCAACGGTTGCTGCGGTAATGAACGACCGTACCGACGGCGTTTACCTGCTTCCTGCAACAACACAGTTTGAAACACACGGCAGCGTTACCGCATCTAACCGCTCTCTACAATGGCGTGATCAGGTGATTGAACCTTTGTTTGAATCAAAACCAGACCACGAAATCATGTACCTGCTTTCGAAGAAACTGGGCTATTCCGATCTTCTGTTCAAAAACATCCGTGTTGAAAACAACCAGCCGGTGATTGAAGACCTAACGCGTGAATTCAACAAAGGCATGTGGACGATTGGTTACACAGGCCAAAGCCCAGAGCGTTTGAAAGCGCACCAACAAAACTGGCATACGTTCCACAAAACCACATTGGAAGCGGAAGGTGGCCCTGTCAACGGTGAAACCTATGGTCTACCTTGGCCATGCTGGGGCACACCAGAAATGAAACACCCAGGTACACACATTCTGTACGATACGTCAAAGACGGTTGCAGAAGGTGGCGGTAATTTCCGTACGCGCTTTGGTGTGGAATTTGAAGGCAAGAGCCTTCTTGCAGAAGACAGCTACTCGAAAGGCTGTGAAATCAAAGATGGTTACCCAGAGTTCACTGACAAGTTATTGAAACAACTTGGTTGGTGGGACGACCTAACTGCTGAAGAGAAAGTGGCAGCAGAGGGTAAAAACTGGAAGACTGACCTTTCTGGCGGTATTCAGCGTGTCGCGATCAAGCACGGTTGTATTCCATTTGGTAACGCGAAAGCGCGTGCGATTGTTTGGACGTTCCCAGACCGTGTGCCACTGCATCGTGAACCACTTTACACACCACGTCGTGACCTTGTAACGGACTACCCAACTTGGGAAGACAAAGATGCAATCTTCCGTGTACCTACGTTGTATAAATCCATTCAAGAGCAAGACAAATCGGGCGAGTACCCAATCGTTCTGACTTCTGGTCGTCTGGTTGAATACGAAGGTGGTGGTGAAGAAACGCGTTCAAACCCATGGCTTGCCGAGCTTCAACAAGAAATGTTTGTCGAAGTAAATCCGAAAGACGCGAACGACCTTGGTTTCAGAGATGGTGATGATGTTTGGGTAGAAGGTGCAGAGAAGGGACGAATCAAGGTGAAAGCGATGGTAACACGTCGTGTGAAACCTGGTTTGGCGTTCATTCCGTTCCACTTTGGCGGTAAGTTCGAAGGTGAAGACCTACGTCCTAAATACCCAGAAGGTACACAGCCTTACGTTGTTGGCGAATCGGCCAACACGGCAACCACTTACGGTTACGACCCGGTTACCTTGATGCAGGAAACCAAAGTAACCCTATGTAACATTCGTAAAGCGTAAGGAGTCTGACAATGGCACGAATGAAATTTCTATGTGACACCAAGCGCTGTATCGAGTGTAACGGCTGTGTTACTGCATGTAAGAACGAAAACGACGATGCGCTTGAATGGGGCATTCAGCGTCGCCGCGTGGTAACACTAAACGACGGTGAAGCTGGTGAAAACTCTATCTCTGTTGCTTGTATGCACTGTACCGATGCGCCTTGTATGGCAGTTTGTCCAGCTGATTGTTTCGAACATACTGAAGACGGCATCGTTCTTCACAATAAAGATCTGTGTATCGGTTGTGGTTACTGTTTGTTTGCTTGTCCGTTTGGCGCACCTCAATTTCCTAAACAAGAGGCGTTTGGTGAACGTGGCAAAATGGATAAATGTACTTTCTGCGCGGGCGGCCCAGAAACAGAGCCTGGCTCTGAGGAAGAACGCCAAAAGTACGGTGCGAACCGTATCGCAGAAGGCAAGTTACCGATGTGTGCATCGCTTTGTTCAACCAAAGCGCTGCTTGCGGGTGACGCAGAGAAAGTCTCTGACATTTTCCGTCAACGTGTGGTAGAACGCGGCGCGAAAAACGCAGGTTGGACAGACGGAAACGATCTTTCTTACGATGCGACGAAAAGCTAAGTAAGGAGAGGCACATGTTAAACACGCTTAAACGTGCATCTTTAGCAATGCTGTCAATGATGACAGCATTGCTGCTGACTTTCGCAATGCCTGCTTCAGCAGAGGAACAATCTTCTAAAGTTATTCAACAGGAGATCACGCAACTCGCCGGGGCAGACTATTGGCGCGAAGTCAGAGAGGGGCAAGAAGGCTACACCACGTCTCAATCGCCAGAACATGGCGTATTGATCAGTAAACCTGGTGAGACTTGGTACATTCTAAAAGAGAAATGGATGTCTCCAGCGGGTGCTGTCGCGATTTTCGGCAGTATTGCAATGGTAATCATGGCTTACGTATTCGTTGGTCCTTTGATGCTTAGCAAGCCGCGTACTGGTAAAAAAATGAAGCGTTGGTCTCGTTTAGACCGCGCGCTTCACTGGAGTATGGCGTTTACATTCTTAACGCTGGCATTCAGTGGTTTGATGCTGGTTTACGGTAAGCACTTCTTAAAACCGTACGTTCCTACTGAGTTCTGGGGCTTTATCGTCATGTTGGCGAAGCAGTACCACAATTACATGGGACCATTGTTCTTCATTTTACTGATGCTCGTGCTCTTTAAATGGTGGCGCAAGTCGATTCCAAACATGACAGATGTTCGTTGGTTTATGAAAATGGGCGGCATGGTTGGTAAATACAAAGGCACACATCCGTCAGCTGGTTTCTCAAACGGTGGTGAGAAGGCAATCTATTGGTTGTTAATCTTCTTTGGTGCTATCGCGGCAGTGAGTGGCTTAGTTCTGGACTTTCCTATCTTTGGCCAAACTCGCCGTGACATGGAGCTTTCTAACTTAGTTCATGCGATTTCGGCGCTGATTCTAATCTGTGGCTTTATCTTCCACATCTATATTGGTCTATTCGGTATGGAAGGTGCGCTAGAAGGCATGGTGACAGGTGAAGTTGATGAAACATGGGCGAAAGAGCATCACGATCTTTGGTATGAGGAAGTGAAGTCCAAAGAAGCGATGGGTGAAACAGATACGGCACAAACGGAAGTAAAAGGAGCGAAAGCGAATGAACAAACCTCATAACGGGATTTGGGTTGCGTACATCCTGAGCTGTCTGACCCCGTTTACGTTTCTGATCTCAGGCGTTATCGCAATTATCTATGCGGGTTACCGATTAGATAAGGGAGAAGACAGCGACGTAGTGATTTCTCATTACTACGGTTTAATTCGCACCTTCTTTCTCTACCTGACGTTTTTTGTTGTGTTGATCGTCACCGTCGCGACTTCTAACGGTGTACTCGTTGGCGTGAGTGATTATTGGTTGCATAGTACTTTGCTTGAAACCATCGCTTACTTTATTCCTTGGGTAGGGATGGTGTTTGCTGCATTAGCCATCTTGGTGTGGTTTATGCGAATGTTTCAAGGGATGCAGCAACTGCTCAATAACCAACCACACAGACCATCGACAGGTCCAAACCTTTAATCAGTATTCTTTAAGCAAAACCGCCGTAATAGGCGGTTTTTTTGTTGCTGTTTTGTCTCAAATATGAAGCGTTGAGTCGCAGTGGTGATACTTGATGCAACTTATTGAGTGAATTTACGTAACTGGGCAGAAAATCATAGTTAAGTAAGAAACATGTAAAAAAATCGCGTCACGATGAGACATTAGTCTCACTCACGCTATTGTTCATTTACTCAGGATTCATCGTCCCGTTAAAGTACGCTGCGCTCAGAAATTCAAAGAGTTGCATACGTGAAAATTGCCATCAATACATTCAGTCTACGCATACAGAGGAATCTCTATCGGAGGATGTTTGATTAAGGCATCTTGCTCTCACAAATAAAAAGAGCGAAACGAGCATTAAATGATGCGGCAAGGTAAGAAAAGGACAAACACGTTACGGCTATGATCCCTCAATTCGTCATTCCTATCACGAATCGCTTTGGCGAAAGTTATCACTTCTCTGGTCAGTTACTTACTAGCGGCGAACCTAAAACATTCGTGACCAAACAAGAGGCAATAGAGTTTCTTGAGAGCTTTGGTGAGCTTGACCTTCGCTCTGTCGAGGACTTGTTCTATGCGATTGGTCAATTCAAGCCAAACATACCTGACGGTGAGCTTACTTCCCAACACTATAATTCAACGTTTGCCAATGCTTTGGTGAACGGTGACTTGCATGTCGCTCGAATTGTACCTACCGGCGAAAACTACGCACTCTCGTCGGCGGTTACGCCTCCACCGACTCAAAATACCGTCAATGCAAAACCATCGAAGGGAAAGGGGAAGTCGAATAAAAAGAGTGGCAGAAGTGCCGCATCCGCCAAGCCTCAGCAACAAAGCAGCGAAAAACATGAGAAAGCCGGTGATCCTGTATCACTTGTGACGGGTGAAGAAATTCTCGAACTCTATGATATCGAGCTACAACAAGGTACTACTTGGCAGCGTACTTACCGCTCTTCGCAGTCGGATGTAAATCATGGAATGGGCTTTGGTTGGCGACATGCATTTCAGTTTGAATTACGCGAAAAGACGGACGAGAAAGACAATGTTATCGCTTGGGAGTTTGTTGACGATAAGGCCGATATCACAGAATTTGAGCCAGTAGATATTGGAGCAACAAGTTACCAGATATACGCTGGTGCGAGCTGTTATTTCCTAAATTCAGCAACTCGGATCGTGACGCTCGCTAGTGGGCATCAATATCGATTTGAACAGAAAGATGATCGTTGGGTTGTTAAACAAGTCAGAAATGGCACGTTTTCAACGTTTCAACTGCAGTATTCTCGAAACCATCGATTGATCGAGATTGCATACAACAAGCGTCCGGTTCTTGAATGTCAATATGATAAGCAAGGACGCCTTGTAGAACTGCTAAATGCAAAGTCCCAAAAAGTTCTGACAACTTATACCTATGATGAGCACGATGATTTGGTCAGTGCAACTAATCATTTAGGCTTAAAGGAACAGTATCAATACCGCGGGCATTTAATTGTTAAACGTGTACGACCAACTGGCTTTACTCATTATTTTGAATGGGATGGCGAAGGTGCAAAAGCGAAATGCATCAGAAACGTTGGGGACGCAGGAATTTATGACTATCGCTTCCATTATCAAGGAAATCACTCTTCTTATTCTGACTCGTTAGATCATCAATGGTCTTTCTTGCATGACGAGCAGGGTAACTTACTCGAGAAAATAAGCCCCACAGGTAGAACTTGGCGATGGCAATATGATGAATTAGGGCGAAAAGCGCAAGCTATCTATCCTGATCAGTCAACGGTCAATTATCAATATAATCAGCATGGTCAATTAGTTTCTAAGTTTCATTCCTCTGGCAAAGAAATTCAATATGGTTATGACGGCTTAGGTAAGTTAGTTAAAACGGTTTCACCTGACGGGGATATCGAGAAGGCTTACTACAATAGCCTCGGTCAAAGAGTTTGGGATACCGATCAGTTCGGCTGTGTCACGGAATATGATTACGATAAACACGGTCAAGTCGTCAAAAAAGAGTCTGAAGATGGTAAGAAAAGTCAGTGGTGGTGGGATGAACAACAAAGACTTATCGCGAATGAAATAGACGGTACATTACTTCGTTATAGCTACAATGAAGAAGATTTAGTGAATGGCGTTGCTTATCCCGATGGGTGTATTGCTCAACTCGCTTATGATCAATTTGGCAGGCGTACATCAGTTCGTTATTTTAACGACGAAGACAAAGTCGGTTATAGCGAAGAATATTCTTACGATGAGCACAGCCGTGTTGCTCAGATTCGAACGCCAGCAGGCATTACCTCGTATCAATGGGGAGCACTCGCGCAACAAGAAGCAGTCATCTTTCCCGATGGCAGCCATATTTCTTACGAATACGATCAACAACGTAACCTGACTAAATTAGTTCGGAGTGACGGCTTAGAGTTCGAATTCCTGTATGACGATGAAGGCCAGCTGTCAGGAACTGTCGGGTTTGATAATCTACAAAGCCAATTTGATTATGATCATATGGGGCGAATCCATCGTAAGCAAGTCGCCGATAGGACGGTGCTGTATCGCTATGACGCTGCGGGTTATCTCAAGCACGTCAAAGCAGGAAATGGTAGCAGTATTGTAGAGAACCACTTCAATTATACGCTTGGTGGGCGACTTACTTTCGCATCCAATCGCCATCACACATTGCAATACCAATACTCTTCATTCGGGCATTTAACAAAGCGCATTCAAGGCCAGTTTGAGATAACGCAGGAGTTTAACAGAGTTGGCCAACGCGTATCTCAGGTACTGCCAGATAATACGGAGCTGAACTTCTCTTATGATCGATATGGGCGTTTTTCAGCGATTCGGTTTGGAAACCTAGATTTACCTCAAATCAAATTTCATTACGATGAAATGGGACGAGTTTCCCAAATTGAAACGGCATATTTTAATGAGCGCATCATTTATGATGGTGTTGGTCGTTTGGTTGAACAGCATTGGCCAGATAGAGAGAAAAAGTACGTTTACAATGCGCAAAACCGTATTTCATCAATCATTGATAATACGGCAGGAGCAACACACTATCAGTACGATGCCTTAGGGCAACTTAAACGAGTCAATGCTTCCGGAGATGTGACTAAATTTGAATACGATAGTTTTGGCAATCCTACTTTGCCAACTTCAGAGGTATTCGCTGATCGTATTGAAGTACACGATGGTGTCAGGTTCAAATATGACGCGCAAGGAAATCAGACAAAACGTGAGGGGCAAGGACACGTTCAGACTCGCGTATTTGATGCGTTAAATCAGCTCATTGAAGTTCACACCGACGATGGCATCAGTCAATATGAATATGATGCATTAGGGCGCAGAACGAAGAAAATTACACAACAAGGCGTTACGGAGTTCCTGTGGGAAGGTGAACGTTTAATTGGTGAACGCTCTTCAGGTGCTTTCCGTTGGTACCTATATCAACCAGAAACCTACACGCCAGTGGCACTGCTAGAAAATGACGTTATTTATTGGTACCAGTGCGATCAAGTTGGTAAACCAGAGCGACTGATCGATTGCGAGGGGAATGTTGTATGGAGTGCCAGCTACGATGCTAACGGCTTTGCTCATGTACATATTGAAAATGTAGCAAATCCACTGCGTTTTCAAGGGCAGTACTTCGATCAAGAAACCAACTTACATTACAACCTCGCTCGGTATTACGATCCTAAACTAGGACGTTTTATCCAACAAGATCCGATATCTATTGCTGGTGGTATTAATCATTACCAATATGCAGTCAACCCTATCCAGTGGATTGATCCAACAGGTTTCCTTTGTGAAGAAGGGCTAAAACGCTTGGGTCAAATGTTGGCAGAGTATCAGGCGCAAAGCGATGTCCCCCAAGAGGTTTGCGATCAGATTTTAGAGGCAGCAAAAGAATCATCCGTCGGAGAAGATGGCGTTCGCTCGCAAGTCAAAATCCGAAAACCCAAAGGTAAAAATCTTATTCGATATGAATACGATTTAGACCATATTGATTGCGAGAAGAACGAGATTACTTTTTATCGTCATATTAATCACTCAGATGGCAGCAGACACGAAGTGCAGTATGTTGTTGGGATTGAGGAGTTTGTTCTTTTACACCCGCGCAAAGAATCTAGAGTGACTTATGTTTTTGGCCAATACGAATCAGCTAAATTTGGTGAGTCTACAACTATAAATTATAGAAAAACGTTCTTTGAAGCCAACCCTTTAACGGAAGGAAAAGTGGTTGTTCATCATGCAGTCGAGCAACAAGTTCGTGAGCGATACCCAGGGATAATAAAGGAATCCGAAATGCACTCTCTTGAAAATTTGCGTGGGATACCAAAAGAAGTAAACTCTAAACTTCATTTGAGTAAGATCAGGAAAGAGTGGGACAAGTTTTATCGGCAGAACCCTAACCCGAATAAGCAACAGTTACTTGATAAGGCGACAGAAATTGATGATATGTTTGGTGCACAATTCAACCCACCTATTAGATAATTAGTCCGGAGGAGCACATGTATTTTTATATTGAACCTGAGGTTAGTGGTGGATTGGGAAGGCATTCTTTACTTGATACATCAACTCATCCACCTAAAGTGTTTAAGTTACACTATCAATTTGATGGTTGGTTGGGAGATGATTTACTGGCGACGTTTCCGTGCTACATTGTTACCGAGTCATTAGCAAAAGAAATTGGATCAGCAAATTTAACAGGTTACAAACTGAGTGATGTGGAGATATCAACATCTGAGCAATTTGGCGAACTATATCCAGGAATACAATTGCCTAAATTCTATTGGTTGAAGGTAGTAGGTAGTGTGGAAAAGGATGATTTTTGGATAGCTGAAGACTATAGACTTGTAGTTTCAGAAAAAGCTTTAAAGACACTCAAAAAAGGTAGGATCGACGAGGCAGATATAGAAGAGTTTTAAAGCGATGTTGTATGGGAGCTGCAGAATTGCAAGTACTAGTCCTAAATATAACGTACTATATCCTATAGAGAGATTTTAAACCTTGCTGCTTAGTTAGCTTCCGCTATATCTCGTCGAGGGGCGTTGGCTAGAAGAAGTAAAAGCAGGGAAGATCACTCGATAAACTCCTTTAGTTAGCCATTCAGTATATAAGCCACCTCTCATGAGGTGGCTTTTACGTTTATCGTAGAAAGTTTGCTGTTTGTTGAGTTATATGGTGCGCTTTATGTTGGTGCACTAAAACCATATTGGTGCACTTATTAGCGTGTTAAGCGCCATTTTAAGAATACGTAATTTTATTAAAGTTCATGCAAAACAATAAATTAAATCGTAAGTGTTAGAAATGTAAATTATGGAATGAGAATTGCTCTGTTAGACGCTCTATAAATCAAGTTCACCAAATTGGTGATGAGCCTAACTTTGATGCACAGGATAAGTGCGCTACAGATCAACGGAGACAATCATAATGAGTGTAACTGCCAATCAGGTACACGGCGCTGTACAAACTCTCACGCAAAGTTCCGACACACTTTTCTTACTACTTGGCGCAATCATGGTTTTTTTGATGCATGCTGGTTTTGCTTTTCTTGAAGTAGGAACCGTGCGCCAAAAGAACCAAGTTAATGCTTTAGTTAAAATCTTGGCCGATTTCGGTATTTCCGCCGTTGCGTATTTTTTCATTGGATACTGGGTCGCTTATGGCGGCACCTTCTTTGCTGATGCAGAGACGTTATCTCAAGGCAATGGTTACGAGTTGGTGAAGTTCTTTTTCTTGCTGACCTTCGCTGCAGCGATTCCTGCTATTGTTTCTGGTGGTATCGCAGAGCGAGCTCGTTTTTATCCGATTCTAATCGCAACATTTTTCACTGTCGGCATCGTATACCCGTTATTTGAGGGAATGATCTGGAACGGAAACTTTGGTGTTCAAGCTTGGTTTGAAAATAGCTTTGGTTATGGCTTCCACGATTTTGCAGGTTCAGTCGTTGTGCATGGTGTTGGCGGCTGGATAGCGCTTGTTGCTGTCGTGTTTTTGGGCATGAGAAAAGGCAGAGTTCGAGCAGGAAAGCACACCAACTTTGCACCTTCGAATATTCCGTTTTTGGCTTTGGGAGCTTGGGTCTTATGTGTGGGGTGGTTTGGCTTCAACGTCATGTCAGCTCAAACTGTGTCAGGCATAAGTGGCTTGGTGGCTATGAACTCATTGATGGCAATGGTCGGGGGCATTGTCGCGTCACTGTTGGCTGGTAAGAATGACCCTGGCTTTATTCATAACGGCCCACTAGCTGGCTTGGTTGCTGTATGTGCGGGCTCAGACTTAATGCATCCTATCGGTGCTTTAGTGACAGGTGCGATTGCTGGCGTGCTATTTGTTTATCTTTTTACCCACCTACAAAACAAAACCAAGATTGATGATGTGCTAGGTGTCTGGCCTTTACACGGTGTATGTGGCGCTTGGGGTGGTATTGCCGCTGGGATTTTTGGTCAAAGCGCATTGGGTGGGCTAGGTGGCGTGAGTATTATCGTTCAGCTTCTAGGAACGCTTTTGGGCCTTTCCATCGCAGTGCTTGGTGCACTTGTAGTCTACGGTGCGATTAATACCAGTATGGGACTGAGGCTTTCAGAAGAAGACGAATTCAATGGCGCTGACCTAGCCATTCATAAAATATCTTCGACCAACGAGGATTGAGGCCAATATGGGAGCGGCATAAAGCCGCTCTTTTAGCAATTGTCTTTCTTGGCTTGGCCCGGAGGACAGAAATTACCATTACCTCGATGGTCATCATCATTGGTGCTGACTCTTACCTTTACATCATCGACTTCGCCTTCAACATTGGTAAGTTGACAGCCTGCCAAAGTCAGAAGCAATGTAAACGTTAGAGATACTTGTCTCATTGCTGTTCCTCTTAAATTGTAATTCTAATAGTGACCATTACGACTATGGTCTAATCCATATTACTACTGTTGCTATTCTTTCAGTGTTAAGCTAATGAAAAAACAGCAAGGATGAGTTATGAATTTCCCTTATAGAAATATTGTAGTACTTACTGGTGCAGGTATCTCGGCCGAATCTGGTATTCAAACATTTCGTGCGCAAGATGGCCTATGGGAGAATCACCGTATCGAAGATGTAGCAACGCCTGAAGGGTTTGCTCGCGATCCGGACCTTGTTCAAGACTTTTACAACCAACGCCGCAAGAAACTTCAAGATAATGCGATAAAGCCTAATGCAGCGCATGAAGCATTAGGTCGTTTAGAGGCTGAGTTAGAAGGTAAAGTGACGGTCATCACTCAAAATATAGACAACCTTCACGAAAGAGGCGGCAGTCAGAATGTGATTCACATGCATGGTGAGTTGCTCAAGGCGCGCTGTAGTGAATCTAACCAAGTAGTAGAGCACAATGAGGACATTAAGACAGGCGAACTTTGTCACTGTTGTCAGATCCCTTCACAAATGCGACCACATATTGTTTGGTTTGGTGAAATGCCACTGCGAATGGGGGATATCTACGCGTCATTAGAAGAAGCAGATTTGTTTATTTCTATTGGGACTTCTGGCGTTGTGTATCCCGCAGCAGGTTTTGTTCATGATGCAAAAATGCACGGCGCACATACCATTGAAATTAACCTAGAACCTAGTGCGGTAGAAAGTGAATTTGAGGAAAAACGCTACGGAAAAGCAAGCGTTGAGGTTCCAAAATTAGTTGACGAGATACTGGCTCTAGAAGGAAAAGAAAGAGCGTAATAACTTCAACAGGAAGAGTTTTTGTCTTGTCATTAAGAACAAAAAAGCGGCTCATGAGCCGCTTTTTCATATCTTTAAAACTAACGAATTAGTTGTTCACTTTTAGCTTTTGGAAGTACTCATCGTACATTACGCTCGCTTCGCCAACTTCATCTTGCCAAGTACCGCTGTCCATCACTTCTTGTGGTGGGAAGATGCTTGGATCATTAGCAAATTCTTTCGGTAGCAGATCGTGTGCCGTTTTAACTGGCGTAGGATAACCAATCTCTAGTGCAATCTTAGCTGCGTTCTCAGGACGTAGTAGGAAATCGATCATCTTATGAGCTGCGTCAACGTTCTTCGCACCAGCTGGAATTGCTAGGCTGTCCATCCAGAAGATAGTGCCTTTTTCTGGCCAGATGATGTCGATGTTCGCACCTTCTTGACGAGCCATGTATGCAGAACCGTTCCAAAGCATGCCTAGTGAAACTTCACCCGCAAGGTAAGGGTTTGCAGGAAAGTCTGAGTTAAATACTAATACGTTTGGCATTAGCTTTTTCAGTTCTTCGTAAGCGGCTTTGATTTCTTCTGGGTTAGTCGTGTTTGGTGAGTAACCAAGCTTAGTCAATGCAATGTGGAATACTTCGCGAGAATCATCCATCAGCATTAGTTGACCTTCCCACTTACTATCCCAAAAATCATCCCACTTAGTAACCGATGATTTGTCTAGCATGTCAGCATTGATACCAATACCGGTCGCACCCCAAATGTATGGGATAGAGTAGTTGTTGTTCGGATCGAACGGTTTGTTTAGGAAGTTAGTATCAAGATCGGCAAAATGAGATAATTTCTCTTTGTCGATCTGTTGTAGCATGCCTTCTTTACGCATTTTAGAGACGAAATAGGTAGACGGTACTACCAAGTCGTAACCAGAACCTTGAGTTTTTAGTTTTGCGTACATACTCTCGTTAGATTCGTATGTAGAGTAAATAACTTTGATTCCGGTTTCTTTTGTAAAGTCTTCAAGAACTTCGTTTGGAATGTATTCCGACCAGTTGTAGAAATACAGTTCTTGATCAGC